>JAFCBW010000074.1 GCA_017610525.1 Candidatus Nanohalarchaeota archaeon
AGGTTTATATAATTTCATTATTTTAGTGTTGATGTGCGCTGTGTTGTTCAGTGTAGCAAGTATATGAGATATTATGCATGGGGGATTATGATTATGAGTTACCAGCTGATTATTACAGAGAAGCCGAGTGCTGCGCGAAAGATTTCTGCTGCGCTTGCGGATGGCGCTGTCAGGAATGAGAAGAAGCGCGGCATATTGTATCATGAGTTTGAGCGCAATGGCAGGAAGATTGTTGTTGTGCCGGCTGTGGGGCATCTTTACGGGCTTCGGCAGATCACCAAGGACTGGACGTATCCTGTGTTTAATGTCGAGTGGGCGCCTACTAGTGATATTGATAAGGGGGCGTCTTTTTCCAAAAAATATCTTGAGAATATCAAGACGCTTGCGAAGAAGGCGGATGATTTTGTGGTTGCAACTGACCTTGATATTGAGGGGGAGACTATTGCCTATAATATCATCAGGTTTGCGTGCGGGCAGAAGGATGCAAAGAGGATGAAGTTTTCTACGCTTACTAAGGGGGATCTTGTGAAGTCGTATGAGAATATGTCGCCGACGATCATTCGCGGCCTTGCGGATGCAGGTGTTACGCGGCATATGCTTGACTATTACTGGGGGATTAATATTTCAAGGGCGCTTACTACTGCTGTGAAGACCGCGGGGCAGTACAAGGTGCTTAGCGCGGGTAGAGTGCAGGGTCCTGCGCTTCATTTTCTTGCTACAAGGGAGAGTGAAATCAAGGCTTTTAATCCTGTACCTTTCTGGCAGGTTGAGCTTGTGGCGAAGGATCATGATTTCAGGGCGCGCTATGAGGAGGAGAAGATCTGGGATAGGGAGAAGGCGCATAAGATAAAGAGAGATTGCAATGAGAAGGATGCTATGGTCGGGGATATCAAGAGAAAGGAGTATAAGCAGAAGCCTCCGACACCTTTTAATCTTACTGACCTTCAGGTTGAGGCGCATAAGCTGTTTAAGATGGCTCCAAAGGAGACGCAGGCGATTGCGCAGGAGTTGTATCTCGGGGCATGTATCAGTTACCCGAGGACGTCTTCGCAGAAACTGCCGAAAGAGATTGGGTATCGTGCTATTATTGAGAAACTGAGGAGCAATATTGAGTATGATAAGCTTGCGAGTTCTTTGCTTTCCAAGACGGATGCTGATCTTGTGCCGAATGAGGGCAAGAAGAGTGATGATGCGCACCCGTCGATATTTCCTACGGGTGAGAGGCCGAAAGATACCACTCCTAAGAAGAAGAAGATATATGATCTTATTGTGAAGAGGTTCCTGGCTGTGTTCGGCGAGGCTGCTGTCCGTGAGACGAATACGATTTTCCTTTTGATTGATGAGCATAAGTTTATCCTGGAGGGAAAGCGCACGATCACACCTAACTGGTTTGAGTTGTATGCACCTTATGTGAAGCTTGAGGAGGTTACGCTGCCTGAGCTGAATACAGGGGATGTCTTGTGTGTCAAGGAGATTGACCTTTTGTCTAAGGAGACTCAGCCGCCGTCAAGGTATAATGAGGCGTCTATCATCCGCGAGCTTGAGAAGCGTAATCTCGGCACGAAGGCCACAAGGGCTAATATTATTGAGAACCTGTATAAGAGGGGATATCTGCAGGAGAAGAGGATCGAGGTTACTGATCTTGGATTGCAGGTCATTGATACTCTTGAGAAGTATTCGGGTGAGTTGATATCTGAGAATCTTACGAGGGAATTTGAGGATGAGATGGAGCGCATCAAGGAAGGCAAGCTTAAATGTGATGTTGTTTTGGGTAAGGCTGAGATGGATCTCAAGGGGACGTTTTCGAAGTTCAAGGAGCATGAGATGGATATCGGGTCGTCGCTAATTGGTTCTATACGGAGCAGCCAGGAGCAGGCGAGCCTGATTGGAAAATGCCCTATGTGCAATGACGGGAATCTGGTGATGAAGAGAGGCAAGTACGGCAGGTTCATTGCCTGTGACCAGTATCCTGATTGCAAGGTGATTATTTCTATTCCTCAAAAGGGGATGATCAAGAGTACAGGTACGTTGTGTCCTGAGTGCAAGTACCCTATGGTGAGTATGATAAGAGCAAGATCAAAACCACTGGAATTGTGCCTGAATAAAGAATGCAAGACAAAACAGTCTGATGATAATCCAACCGGTGAAAAGAAGGATTTTGGCAAGTGCCCTAAATGCGGTGCGCCCATGCTTGAGCGGTCGAGCATCTACGGGAAGTTTCTCGGGTGCAGCAAGTATCCTAAGTGCAAGACTATTGTCACACCGGATAAAAAGGATAATAAGAAAAAAGATTAGCTCTGCGGCTCATTCTTAGCTATTATAATTGCTTTTTGAAAGGATGGAGGCAAAAACAGATGATAAAACTACTGCGCCGACTATTGAAGCATATATTCCTGTGTTGAATATTTCAAGTTCATATCCTATTGTTGCTGCTACGATACCGAGACTCAGTTGCGAATTAAAGAGTATGCTGATATAACGTGTCTTTCGGCCCATGTATTTCTTTGAGAAAATATATGTGCCTGCAAAGTTGGAGATGAAACTGACTGCGAACAATAACAGGATTAGCCAGATATTTTCAAATAGTGCTATAAGGCTGAGGGTTGTCCCGACCTTGAAGAAAAAAATTGGTGCAAGGAACCCGAAGGTTATTCCTCTTAGCTTGTCCCATAATTTCACATGCCCTACTATTACGCTGGATGTAATGACACCAAGAATGAAAGCAAGAAAAACAGCTTCAATTCCTATGGCTTCACCGGCAATGCCGATGCCGAGTATCAAAAACAGGATTATCTTGAATTCAAATTCTACGGCATTGCCTTTGTAGTGGCTGAATAATCTTTTTCCCAAGTAGGGTACAAAGTATGAAAATATGGCAAATGCGAGAATAAAAGCGATTGTGAGGTAGGTTATGTCTGAGAATAAGAGGCTTAGGGCGAGCATGCTTAATAAGTCTACTATCATTGCAGCGGATAGTATTTTTTTGCCTGTGTTGTCCAGGCGCTCTTTTGATTTCAAGAGCAGGGGGTAGACCAAGGCGATCGATGTTGTCGATAGGGCGATGCCTGTTAAGAGTGCCTGTTCAAATGAGAAATGCAGGAAGTATGCTGTGATGAAATAGACTGCGAGGAAGGGGATAAGGAATGATGCGCTGCCGATTACCATGCTGCTTTTTGCGTTCTTCTTTAAGACGTCAAAGTCTATCTCGAGGCCTGCAAAGAACATGAGGGCAAGGATGCCTAAGTCTGCCAGCACGTCGATCACTTCTGCGCCTGCGAAATTGAAGAAGTTGTATGCGAGTACGCCTGCAAGGATCTCAAATATTGCGCTTGCTATGCTCAATTTTATTGCAATGAATCCTGCAAGGATTATCAATCCTACTGCTGTGAAGATTTCGTTCATGGGAATCAACTAGAATATGCCGAATTTCTTTGCTGCGTCTACAAGACCTTCGTTTTTGATGTCGAATTCGGCGCTTTGGGCTTCGGGTCTTGAGCGGTGTTTTTTCAGGGTTGCTTTCCTGCGGTTGTTGCCGGTTTTTTCGAGGAGTACAAGGCATTTTGAAAAGTAGCGCGGGATGTCGCGGCCGACGAGTTCGAGGTCGCCTGAGTCAAAGTCTGTGTAGACCTGGTTGGTTACGATGACGGGTATTTTGTTTTCTCTTGCGATTTTTGAGAGGATGGCGAATTGTTTGCTTAGGATGCGGTTGACTTCCTGGATCTTGTCTTTCCTGAGTTCGAGGCGATATAGGGCTACTATGGAGTCTACTATTATGAGGCCGATGTTTTTGTCTTCAAGTTCTTTTTCAAGGTCGTTGAGTATCCGCTCCTGGTCCCAGAATGTTTTTGGGTCTGTGAGTATCAGGTTTTCGAGGTCTTTTTTGCCGTTGGGGTGCATCTGGATGAAGCGCTCGATTGAGAAGCCGCCTTCGGCGTCGATGTAGATTGCTTTTTTGCCGGTTTTGAGGCATGATACTGCGCATTGGAGGCAGATGTTTGTTTTGCCTGCGCCGGCTGCGCCGTAGAAGTTGGTGATTATGCCTGATTCTATGCCGCCGCCCAATAGGTTGTTGAGGTTTTTGCAGCCGAGTGAGAGTTTGTCCATGGGGTATTATTCACGGGGCGAGTATTTTATGTTTTTTGGTTCTGAGAAAGTATTATAACTATAGACTCGCATATATGTTTTTATGGTGTCTTCTAAACCTGAGAAGTATTCGTTTGGTACTGAGATACTGAGAAAGCTGGTTCATCTCAATGGTATTTATCTTGTTCTTCTATATGAGTTTTTCGGGCAGAGGTTTACGCTTGGGGTTCTTACTGTTGCGCTTGTTGTTGCGCTTGAGGCAGAGTATTTCAGGATTGAGTGGGGCCGGAAGATTCCTCTGTTTGATGTGCTGTTTCGGCAGAAGGAGGAGAAGGTGCTTGGAGGGCATGTGTTTCTTGGAATCGGCGCGATCATTGTGATTTCTGTGTTTTCGAAGGAGGTTGCGCAGCTTGCTATTCTTATGACGGTTGTGGGGGATGCGGCTGCTGCGATTTTCGGGAGGGCGTATGGGAAGCATTTTATCCCGGGATTGAAGGGTAAGGCGATTGAGGGTGTTTTTGCGGAGTTTGTCGCGGACGTTGTTGTCGGGATTGTTTATTTTGCACTGTTCTTTGATGGTGTCTGGGGTATGTGGTGGGTTGTTTTGATTATTATGGCGGTTTCTGCAACTGTGACTGAGACTGTTAGCGGTAAGATGGATGATAATTTGCTTGTGCCTGTGTTTTGCGGTTTTACTGGTGAGATGCTTGTGGTTTTGCTTGGGGTAGCCAGTATTGTTGCTTAGAAAAATATAAAGTATGAATGGATTTCTCCATCCAGTTCAAATGCTAAAGATTCCGCTACTCTACTTGAGTATCTGCATGCGGAATCTTTGCATGTCGACAACTTTGGCGATATTTGTGGGCATGCAGGGCATACCGCCGTCTATTGACAGGCGGTTGTTGACAAATCAGAAGTCGTCGTCGCTGTCTTCGTTACCATCTTCGTCTTTTTCTTCGTCGTCGTCATAATAGTTATCTTCGTATTCGTCATCCATTTTGGACACCTCCGGCTAAGAGAATCAAGATTAGAGAAAGTAATGTGCATCTGCTGCTGGATGAATAGGCTATTGATGTCAAGTCCCTCACTCTCACAATCCTTAGCTGTTGATACGCATTAAATGGAATCCGGTGTTTAAATAGATTTGTGTGTTTTTTGGATAATGGACTGGGCGGGGTTCGAACCCGCGGCCTCTGCCATGCCAAGGCAGTACTCTTCCAACTGAGCCACCAGCCCACGATGGTCTTATATATTTGAGGGGACTTTTTTATTTGTGGTGGTGTGTAAATGTTAATCGCGCATATTGTCAACTGCATAAAAATAGAGGATTTTGTGCAGTTCACTTTGTTTAGTGCATGAATTTTGAATGAATGTAGGGGGATATTTATTTGTATGAGGTTATAGTAATGGATTATGAGTGCAGAGATTAAGATTAGTATGCGTGAGCTTCGGGAGAAAAAACAAAGGAACTTTGAAGAGCGGCTCAGGTTTATTGATTTGTGGGTGGATTATATCAAGAAGACGCCTAATGAGGTGTGGAGCGCGCAGCAGAAGGTGGTTGTTGATGCGCAGATTGAGGGGATAAGTGCAGAATATGAACAATTTAGGAAACTCCACGGGTTCGGTAAAGAAGGTCGGGAAAATCAGTGAGAAATGCATAAACTAGAGCATAATTCGGCGAAAAGGAGGGGTCAAAGGTTTTCAGGGAGTTTGGGGTTGATTAAATACATGTATTTTCTGTCCTGAAGATGATTGATATAGATGTTTGTGTCGCAGTAGATTCTTTTTGGCAGGATGAAAGTTTTTGGTGTCACAATCTGTGATACCTTCAAAAAAACATTTATGAGGAGCTTTACCTTATGCTTTTAGCGAGCAAGGTGTTGCTAATCTATCAAGTATCCTTACAAGTGATAAAGCAATAGAAGTAAACATCCAAATAATGAGAGCTCTTGTTGAATAGCAGTCTTTGTAATTCTCAATAGTTCTG
>JAFCBW010000075.1 GCA_017610525.1 Candidatus Nanohalarchaeota archaeon
GTCAAACAAAGATATATTCCCTACGGGGAAGGTTACATTTTCTCTCATAGATATCACCTCAATGGTACTATGAGAGTGAGGTGACCTTTATTTTATCAAACTGGCGAAGTTAGGATTTAACACCAGAATCTCCAACCGTGAACCGACGCATAGAAGAGTTCAAGCTAAAAGAGGGCTATAAAGGGGTTATTGAGTTTGATTGCAGTGATGGAAAAAAAATATATAGGGATAAAGAGGTCGAAGGTCAAGTCAGGATAGTATTGGTAGAAGAAGAAACAAATAATCGAATTGAAGTAAATGGAAATCTGATTATCATCTCGCAATAAATGCAAAATGCCCATTTATATTAGGCGTATTTTAGAATTCTAATTATAGTTACCCCCGTTACTAAATAGTGCGATTTCGCACTCCAGTAAACAGACTTAAGAACAAATTCATTTTCAAAATCTCACTCAAGCCGCGTCGCAATCACTGCAAAAATCAGAAGAATCGGCCCGATCACAACAAACATCCCCTGCATCCCAAGAAACACAATCGCCACCGACGCAATCACCGGTGCGACAAAATATCCAAGGAACTGCGACGTCTTATATATCCCGAAAAACACATCCACCTTATGCGCAGGCGTATGCTTCAAAATATACGCATCCTTAAACGGCTCAATCATCGCAGCCCCCAGCGCAGACAGCATAAACAGCGCAAAAATAGCATACACACTATAAAAAAAGTAAATCAGAGTAACTGCGATCGACGACACTACAAACCCTGCAACAATATAATTCTTGGTCTTGATTTTCTTCGACATGCGCGTAAAAGGGATCTCAAAAACAATCAGCGGCAAAATCAAAAGCGCAACCATCACACCAATCATCGCCACATTCACATTAAATGATGCAAGAATCAACGGAAAATACAGCATCTGCATCGTAAACAGCACATACAATCCAAAACTGGACATATAGATCAACACAAGATTCCTGTTCTGCACAAACCTCTTGACCTCCCGCCCAAGAGACCTCAAAGTAAGATAATAAGTTGCTGGCAAAAACGACTTATGCATGATATACGCCCTGATATAATGAAAATTGACATTCCCCTGCGGCCTGCGGTCATGCACATGCCTCCAGTCAAGAGTAGCAAACGACAGCGCGACAAACAAAGCCGCAAGATAGAAAATAGCATCAATACCGAACTTCAGTGCAACAAATCCCCCCAAAGCCGGCGCCACAAGCCATGCAAGATTCCCGAAAGTATAAAACATACTCTCAGAATTCTCAAGATTATTCTTCCTCGAATACATGCGCACAAGCACACCCAATATAAGAAACGCAGCAGTAGATGCAATTTTTCTCATACTTTCAACAATGACAACATCAAACATACTCCCTGCAAACCCCAAAAACACATACGCTACGCACACCGTGGCCAGCGACATCTTCAATATCATCTTCCTGCCATACTTCTGCATCAGCTCTCCTGACACCACACAAAAAACCAGTCCGAAAAGAGACGTAACAGCGAAAATCACCCCTACCGCCGCATCACTGCCGGTAACATTTCTCACAAAAATAGGATACATCGGCGACACAATCGCAATCGCAAATGTATAGATAAACATAGAAATAGACAATCGCTCAATGCGCTTAATATGCATTTTGTGCCTGTAAAACATAACGATATTATACCCTTCCCCGAATATAAAGATTCTATAGTTAACGCCATAAATGAATAGACAAACTATCAGGCCCTGATCTCACCGACAAAATTTTTCATCATCATCTTCCTAATCATCTTTGAATCATCCCCGAAATTTCCCATGATCCACATCAGTTTGACGAGCGCAGTATCACTAGTCATATCATTACACGGAATAGCCCCTGCCCTCATCGCCCTCTGCCCTACCTCGTAAAGATTCATATCAACCTCGCCGAACGGGTTCTGCGTAGTAACAAACACACACACATCTTTCCCTACAAGCATCCCGATTTTCTCAACAAGCGAATTTTCAATAAAAGGAATATTCCCGGGACCGAACGCCTCAATGACCACGCACTTGAAACCAGCCAGTTTATCAAACATCTCCGGCCTGAAACCCGGGTAAATCTTTACAAGAAACACCCCGTCATCTGCAATTTTAGATAAAACACGCAGTTGATTTTTACAATCTTTCACACACTTCATCCCGCACTTCTCATTAAAAACAATCTTCCTCTTGTGATTATCCACAAATTTCCCGATCATTTCACCCACGAGATGATAATTTATACTCGAATAGACATCCAGATCCTCATTTGTGATCCTTGTCGCCTCATTAGTGACTTTCCGCGCCTTGCATCCCTTAATAATCTTCCCGTGAAAAACCACGCAGACCTCATTTATCCCGGAACACGCAACAATAACAGAATCAATAAAATTTTGCCCTGCATCACTTCCTTTCTTTTCAATCGCCTTCACACTCCCTGTCAGCACAACCGGCTTCCCTATACCTTGCAGCATAAAAGAAAGAGCCGCAGAAGTATAATGCATCGTATCTGTCCCATGCGTAATCACAAACCCGTCATAGTTATCATATTGCCTCTCGATTTCCTCCGCAATTTCAGACCAGTGGTGCGGCTGCATATTCGCACTATCGATATTGAAAAGCATCCTGCCCTCAATATCTGCAATTTTCCCGACTTCAGGAAAAAAAGAAATTAATTCATTTGTCTTATACGCAGGTCTCAATCCCTCTTTAGTCTTTACAGACGCGATTGTCCCCCCTGTTCCTATAACCAGAATTTTTTTCTTTACCAAAAATATCATCCCTTCAATCAACTTCACTCAGGACAACCAGAGTTTGTGTATTTGCAACACCTTCCATATCCCTGAGTCTGTTTATTATAAATCCGTTTAATTCATCTATATCTTTTGCATGTATCTTGATAATTATATCTGTCCCCCCTGCAACAATACTTGCTTCATCAACAAGAGGATTCTTCTTTATCTCTCCTGCAAGCTTAGTCTGTGATATTTTTTTGCCTGACAGTGTCCTGTATTCAACACATATCATTACATATGCGCTAATGTTGATACCCAGTTTTTTATTATCAACAATCGCAGAATACCCCTTGATTATCCCATTCTCTTCCATTTTTTTGATCCTGTTATGCACCGTTGTAACAGGCATCATTATTTTCCTTGAGATATCCTGGACTGTAAGCTTGGCATCTTTTTTCAAAAGAGATAAAATCTCAAAATCTTTTTCATTAATTAGAGGCATTCTAAAATAATATCCCACTAAATTTATATATATTTGTACTTTTTTCCATTACTTTGCATTAAAGAGGAAAACTATTTATATTTAACAATTAAAAAAGACCTATGCAAGATACACTGGATTACCTGACAGAAGAGCCGCGCATCGCAGGCAGCAAAAGAAACAAAGAAGTCGCAGAATACCTAAAAGACAAGTATCTGTCCCTCGGTTATGATACAAAAACAGGCGAGCACCGTTTCATGGGCTGGGAACTGGTAGAAGACCCATCCTTCTCTTTTCTAAAACCGCAAAAAAAGAAAGCAACAGCGACGCAGATGATCTGGTCAGGCTCAACAAAAGGAAAACTCAAAGGAAAACTAGTTCATTCCGGCACACAACTCACATTCGAAGCATACCCATTCAGGAAATATTCAATAATAGGCAAAACCGGGAAAGAACAGGCATATGTCCTCACAAGGCCGGACATGGTCTGGCTCCAGTCATTGACAGGCGCCATGGACAATACCCCCTGCTGCCTCATAGACACACAATCATGCAAAAAAATCGAACAATGGCAAAAAGAAAACAAAGAAATAGAAGCAGAATTCAGCATAAAAACAAGATACAGACCATGCTCGCTCCTGAGAAACATAATCGCCACAAAAAAAGGCAAAAGCGCAAAAGAACTGATCATCTGCGCACATTACGACTCCACCCCCGGCTCTCCGGGCGCAAACGACAACGCCTCGGGCACATTGGCCCTTCTCAAGCTGGCAGAAAAACTATCAAAAAAGAAGTTCAGCCACACCATAAGATTAATCTCTTTTGACGCAGAAGAATGGAACAAGCAGGGCGCATACATGTACGTCGAAAAAAGAAGACAAAAGCTCACAGAAAACAAGACGCACCTTAAAACAAAAACAGCAAAATACCTGAAGAAACAGACAAGCCTGGACAATATAAAAGCAGTAATAAATATAGACACAATCGGCGCAGGAAAAACCATCTACTGCATCTCATCTAAAAAGCATGCCGCCTCCGTAAAATCAACCGCAAAAAAACTAAGAAAAAACATCGAACTAAGAGTCGGCTACAATGCCCCCCAATTCGACGGCTGGCCCTTTCACACAGAAGGAATCCCCGTCATTCACTTCGGGGTCTATCCATACGATTATTTCCACACTCCTGCAGACACAAAAGAAAAAATAGACCCGAAGTTCATAGGTGACGTCGCAGAGTTGATAGAAAAAATAATAGACAATCTGGACAATGATTAAATATGTGCACAATCGGCGTAGTTTTCTCTGGAGATGTGACCTATGTTTTCAAGAACCGGGACCTGCCAGAAACAGTGAAAATGGACTCACCTGAAATAAGAAAAGGAAAATACAAATACCTCGCCCTTCCAAGACCGAAAGGAGGCATATGGTTCGGTGTCAATGAAAACGGAATCGCGCTAACAGCATCCGACGCCCACACAACAAAGACCTATCCCGAACAGAAAAACGCCGGTGACCTGATAACCTCAATTTATGAAAACATAATCGCCAATTCTTCCACCCTAAAAGAAGCCGAAAAAATAATGGTCACTTCCTTCAAAAAACAGATAAAAGTCCCTGACATGCTGATAATCACAGACTCAAAAAAAGCAAGCGCCTACGAATACACTCCCGAAAAACAAATCATCCAAAGAAAAACAAAAGGCGCAATACTAAGAGCAAACTCTTTTTTAGTTTTAGAAGGCGCTCTGGAAAGAATTAAAGACTCAAGTTCACACCTAAGACATGAAAGAGCAAAACAGATGCTTTCAGGAAAAACCTCCTTAGCCGATATCAAAAAAACCCTAAGAGACCACAAAAACGGACCCGCTGAAAACTCAATCTGCCGCCACGGGAAAGAAGAAAGCGAATACACAACCCAATACTCAGTAATCGCAGAAATAAAAGACAAAACAATCAACATCTACTACATCGCAAACAAAAACCCCTGCGCAGGCACATACAAAAAAATAACCCTCAAACGCGCATGATTATAGGAACACTATTCTTTTAGCAGAACATCACTTCTTCTCATTAAAAGAACACAACTACCTCACATCCTCTGACCAAACCCCTGAAAAAACCCAGAATCACTCTTCCATGGCTTCAGGCGCGGAAATATGCTTTATAATCGCGATATCATCAACAGCGCGAATCATTGCATACGGTATAATAACCCCGCGCTTGCCGCCGACAACACTTGCAAGATAAGACCCTTTAGCAGCATCAACCACAATCGCCCGCAATCTGAACTTAGCCAGATCAAACTCAACATCCGCAATCTTCCCGCAATAAGAACCCTTATCCGTAAAAATATCCTTTCCTAAGACTTCACTCATTTCCTGTTCATTGACAACCATACGATAACACCTCACAATAAGCAATAATACGCAAAAATAGCGCAACAAGCTTTATATCTATTAGCATTATTAGTGTGGGAACATTATTAAAACTTTTGATTTAAACATAACAACTGGCGTGTGTCAGGGTCGCCTAGCTCGGTATGGCGGTAGCCTGCTAAGTTACTGTCCGCAAGGACGCGAGGGTTCAAAAAAGCCAAAAGCATCCATTATCGATATTAGAGGGTCATAAACCCTCTGGCTCTGAAAATCCCTCCCTTGACGCCATTTTTTTCACCAACATCTCCAACAAAAAAAGCTTAGGATTCTCCAATTTACACCAATATCCTATGATTTTTCCACCACTATGACCCACAAAAAGCTTAGGATACTCTAATTCTCCCCAATATCCTATGATTTTTCCACCACTATGACCCACAAAAAGCTTA
>JAFCBW010000008.1 GCA_017610525.1 Candidatus Nanohalarchaeota archaeon
TACTTTTTGCTGCCAAGAGTATCAACGTTTAATATACTGTATGATGATGTCATTCTCCTTAGGCATAAAATTCATCTGACTATCCGTCTGGTCATGTGGGGAGGGCATAGACATAATTACTTTAGAGTCGGATGGAATTTCGACAGAAACGGTATCTGCACCATAATATGGTATTTTAACAATCCAGTATTCTACGGTGTACCAAAAGAGATCAACTTTAAAGTGATAAGGAACAATGTTGCTCATATCTTCCCCAACCATGACTGAATCATATGTAATCTTTACAGCTAAATCTCGTTCAGGGAATCCTTTGGAATAGTAATTATCATTTGAGAATCCGAGTGATACTACAAAGAATATGAAAAGAATAGCACTTATAACTAATATGTGCTTTCCAGACATCATATTTCTCGCTATATTGAAATATTTACCCATATCATCTGTATAATATTCGTTATTTATAAAAGTACCTACAATAGAAAATAAATGCTGAATTCAAACAGAAACTCAAATACATATTCGAAGAGAGCCGATTTTTGTCTGACATTAGATGTGTCAATAGATTTATTCCAAAAACCTATAAAAATCTGCAACAACAACAATACCCATGTCCCCCAACACAAACACTAATGCCCCTGAACACACCCACACATTCATCCTCATAGACGCAGACTACACAGTAATCGACAACACCCCAATAGTCCGCCTCTACGGCCGCACAACAGACAACCGCTCAATAGTGGCCTTCGACAACACCTTTGAGCCCTTCTTCTACGCCCTCCCAAAACCCGGCGCCCTAAAAGCCCTCCAAAAAAACCTAAACACCCTCAAAATCACAACAGACACAGACGAGACAATCACAATCAAAAAAACAGAGACAACCAAAAAAACAATCGGAACAGAAAACGTAACCCTCCTGAAAATCTACTGCCGCATCCCCGGACACGTCCCGAAAATAAAAGACGCAATAAAAGACATGCCCGAACTCGACAAAAAATACGAATTCGACATCCTGTTCTTCCGAAGATACCTCATGGACAAAAACCTCACCCCCATGACCTTCATAGAAGCAACCGGCAAAGAACCAGAACAACCGCTAAAAGACACAGTAGAAAGCGACATAACCCTCTTGATATCATCAATAAAAAACACAAAACAACAAAACTACACCCCCAAAATCCTCTCATTCGACCTCGAGACAATGCAGGAAGGCATAGCACAAAAAATAATACTTGCAAGCATCTACGCAAAAGGCACCTGCAAAAAAGTCCTCGCGTACGTTGAGGACAACTACCCCCACTCAATAATCCTAAAAGACGAAAAAGAACTATTACAGGCCTTGGCAGAAACAATAACAAAAAAAGACCCCGACATCATAACAACCTACAACGGCGACTCCTTCGACATGCCGATAATCCACGACCGCTCAAAAAAATACAAAACTCCACCTCTGATTCTTGGCCGCGACAGGCGCGAAATAACCTTCCGCTCAAGAGGCCGCACAACCCCTGCCATAACCCGCGGCCGCATCCACATAGACATCTACCAGTTCATATCAGTCATCATGCGCGCAACAATCAAATCCGAAGTAATGACACTCAACGCAGTAGCCGCCGAACTCCTCGGCGAACGCAAAAAAGAGATGACATGGGACCAGATGAAAGAAAACTGGAAACACAAAAAAAACCTGGACAAATTCGCAGAATACTGCCTCCACGACTCCCGAATCACATACAAACTATCAGAACTCATCCTCCCGAACATCTTCGCACTATCGAAACTCACAGGACAGGTCCCATCCGACGTATGCCGCATGACCTACGGTCAGCTCGTAGAATCCTACGCCATGAAATCAGCATCCGAAAAAAACATCATCATCCCAAACCGCCCCACAAGCGAAACAATCAGCCAGCGCCGCCAGATTGAATCCTTCACAGGCGCATTCGTCGTAGAGCCAAAACCCGGCCTCCACGAAAACATAGCCGTCTTCGACTTCCGATCGCTATACCCATCAATCATCGTCTCCCACAACATAGACCCATCCACATTCATGTGCTCATGCTGCAAAACCTCAAAGCAAAATCACGTCCCGGACACCGGCTACTACTTCTGCACAAAAAAAACCGGCTTCATCCCGCAAGCCCTCGGCAGCTTAATAAAAAAAAGAATAGCCATAAAAACGAAAATGAAAACCATAAAGCCCGCCACAGCCCAATACACAGACCTCTACGCACAGCAATACGCACTAAAAACCGTCTCAAACGCATTCTACGGCTACCTCGGCTTCGCAGGCTCACGATGGTACCGCCGCGAATGCGGCGAATCAGTCACAGCCTTCGGAAGAGACTACATCCACAAAGTAATATGCCTCGCAAAAACATACGGCTTCGAAGTAGTCTACGGCGACACCGACAGCGTCTTTTTGAAACTCCCTGACCCAAAGGCAGACCTGAAAAAAACAGCAAAAAAATACCTGAAAGAAGTCAACAGCCATCTCCCCGGCATAATGGAACTTGAATTCGAAGGCACATTTCGGCGCGGCATCTTCGTAAAGAAAAAAACCGGCACAGGTGGAGCAAAAAAGCGCTATGCGTTAATAGATAACAAAGGCAACCTCACCATCCGCGGCTTCGAAAAAGTAAGAAGAGACTGGTCAAAACTATCAAAAGACACCCAGGAAAAAGTCCTCAGGCTAGTCCTAAGCGATCAGGTAGACGACGCAGTCTCGTACGTAAAAGAAGTAGTCATCCGACTGAAGACCGGTAAAGTCCCCCTCGAAGAATTAGGCATCTACACAGCAGTCAAAAGAGACCTAAACGACTACGAGCAAATTGGTCCCCACGTCGCCGCCGCAAGAAAAGCCCAACAAAGAGGTATCCAGATCATTCCCGGCCAGACAATAAAATACATAATAACTTCTGGGAGAGGCAGCATCTCCGACAAAGCAGAACTCATACAATTCGCAAAAGACTACGACAAAGACTACTACATAAAAAAGCAGATACTTCCGGCGGCAATGAGAGCCCTGTCAGTCTTCAACATAACCGAAGACGAATTAATGGGCGAAGGAAAGCAGACCGCCCTCTCAAGCTTCGTCAAAAAACCATGATTATTCCGGCATCCCACTCTAAATATAAATATTACTTTCACTACATAATTCACTGTCATGAAACACAAAACATTCATCTTGTACATATCCCTAATCTGCATTTGCTCACTGCTGAACACAGCCCATGCACGAACATGCCCGGACGCCAGCAGCAACAATCACCGGCGCCCCCGCAGACTGGCAAAACACAGACGCCGCCGGAAACGTAGTCTGCACAGATCCGGAAGGATGCTGTGATGCAACAAAAAATGCATACCTGATATATTCTTCCAATCCGGGAGTATGCCCTGCTGCAGGCTACACTGCTGGAAGCGCATTCACAATCGACAAACACAGTTGGGTCTGCGGCTACGTTGAAGACGAGAACGGGCATTCTACTGTAAGCGCCCCGGAAGAATTCAAAGTAGACAAAGTCAAGCCAGACATAACCTGCGCAGACTGCTACATTCCATCTCCCGCAATCGGCGGCACAGACGTAACATTCAGGCCGATTGTAAACGACACCTATTCCGGCATTCAAAGAGTAAGAATCTGCGCAGATGCAGACTGCGCCACCCTGATATACTGCCAGAACAACAACTATGCCCCTGCAGGCACCCCGGTGGTTCGCGAATGCTCATACCCCACAGTAGATTGCATCTACTCAGAAAACGAATTCTATGTAGAAGCAACAGATTTGGTCGGCAATGTAGAAATCATAAAAGGCGGCAGCTTTACAACAACACTTCGCGATGGCTGCGAATGTGATCACAGCGAAGATTGCGAAATCGGTGAATGCATTGCCGGACGATGTCTTGTAATCGCAAATCCGAACATATCATTTTCATCAGACACACTAACAGCAGAACTCAGCTCAAAAACTCAGGCAGTGATATCCGTAAAAAACAACATGGTCGTCAGCGACACCATCAAAGTAGAGATTTACGGAACCCCTGAAAAAATACTCTTCTGGACAAAATTCGAAAACAACAAAAAAGTGATTGACATAACCCTCGACGCCTACGAGGAAAAACTGATACCCATCGAAATTTTTGCAGGTGAAATAGGCACATACAACCTTGTCGTTTTCGCCGAATCCACACTTGTTCACTCCCTTTACGCAAGAAACGAGCAGAGCATCCATATAGTCCACAAAGATCAAGGCATCACCTCAAGATCCCCTGGCCTAAACATACTCCCGGTCCTCCTCCTCCTCCTGGCTGCCTGCATCTCTACATCCAAAAGAATATCCTGATTGGCCAACAACTATATGATTTCCAAAATTATATATATGATATAAAACAAAAACATACTATGCATTATAGAAAATATAATCTCTTGGCATTTCTGAGTATTTTACTGATCTATATTGCCTGCCCTAATGCTGCTGCAGCTAGCGAATTATTCTACTCAGGCGACGTAACCTATGACATCAAAGACACATACATTCCCGGGGAGGTACTCGAGACAGAACTGCAGATCAGCAACATGGAAGAATTCCCGATAGCAGGTGCTTATATTATCATCGACATTGTGGAAGGGTGCGAAACACCCACATACCCTTCACAGGATTCAGACTGCGACAACATCTTTTTTGAAAAAATTATCCGGGACATAAATATAGGCTCACAATATCAGGTATCTGTCCCCTTCTCATACCAGCTCCCCTCTGACCTCAAAACAGGCACATACCGTATGGACGTCTACCTGAGAACCAAAAAGACACCAATACAGGGCATGGCCCACATCCACCTACCCGGCAGGCACAAGTCATTCACCATCAGCGCAGCAGGTCAGGAACCATCCATAAAGATACTCAGAACCAAAACACACATTCTAGGCACAACAGGCCCCGTAGGCCCGCCTGCATCCCCCGCATCAGAAGTCACAGGCGCAGTCTACATTGAAAACTCAAAAGACACATCACAGGACCTCTCGTTATTCATCAGCGTCTGCTCATGGGACGACACTGGCTGCGACAACTTCATCACAGAAAAGACATATCCCTTCTCAATAGCAGCAAAAGAAACCAAAAACATCGACTTCTCATTCACAGCCCCTGAAAAACCAGACGCTTACGCAGTAAGGCTTGAAGTGAAAGACAAAAGCGGCAGCACAAAATCAATATACCGCAGCAGACTGATAGTCACAGGCAAAGCAGCAAAAATAAGAAAGCTATGGGTCAACAAAAGATACTACAATGCCGGCGAAAATGTTAACCTAAACACACTCATTTTTGGTTCCCCTGACCACTACACATATCCTGTCGTAACAAACGCAGATTTGCAACTCTCACTAAAAGACCTCAACACCAATAAAATCCTATACCAGAACACAGAACAAATCCCTGAACTTTCAAGCAACATCGGCTTAATCACCAAAAAATTTAATTTCGTCACAGACATCTCCCTCGATAAATTCGAAATATGTGCACAAATCACATCAGAAAATGACGTACTTTACGACAGACACTGCATCGAAATTGATTCAAGGAAATTTTATTCAAACGTGCGCAAATACACTTTAAACAAAGAAAATTTTGACAAAGAGACAATGGAATTTAGCGCGAATCTATGTGTCACAGACAACTCAGATATGCCAATATCTGCAAACACAGGCATCGATATAATCAACATGAAGAGCCATGACTCTATTCTCTCAGACAAAATCAGGATAGATTCCTGCCATAATATAGAATTCACATACAAACAGGACACACCTTACAGAATAACCATAAACGACGAAGATGTGGGCAAACAATACAAGTTTGAGATAAACTCAGGATTAACAGAAAATACAGAATCAACTGAGAATACCGAAACAAATACAGATGACGACAACAAAAACGAAAATAAAAACAGGAATTATCTCTTGTTCATTATTTTCTGCATTATTGTCATATTAGCAGCAATTCTGGTTTATTACCTTAAGAAAAAAGAAAGAAGGGAAAAATATGTTGAAAATGTCACAATATAGTATAATGATTATGATTGCATTCGGGTTCTTGATTTATTTAATCGCCCCGACACATGCGCTCATACACCAGATAAACGGTGCCCAGAACAAAACATTTTATCTTGACCCTCTTAACGCATCCTATGACTTCTCAGATAATAGTTTTTATGCCGAAAATGCAAGTTTAACACACCCCAACATAATCTTTAATGGCGCTGATGAAGGCATTGATCCTCCCAAATTAACAGACACTAACTTTATACTCGGCTATAATAATATTAATTTTACAGAGAACATATTTTCTTTTGAATTGAATATCTCCTATCTGGTCAACGACGATTATTCATGCAACCAGGACACAGATTGTGATACCTCTTTCTGCATGGCCGACTATGATGTTGCAAACGGCAAATTCTGCGCAAAAGACAGCACAAGCTGCGTTCACAAGATATTTGGAGACACCGCGACACAATACAATGACGGTGGTACTAGTGGTGGTTACGAGTGCGACGCCGGGATTTGGAAAGTCGAAGACGACTACCCCTGCACTCTTGATGCCGATTGTGCTTCCGGTGATTGCATGGCCGACTACGATGTTGCAAACGGCAAATTCTGCGCAAAAGACAGCACAAGCTGCGTTCACAAGATATTTGGAAACACCGCGACACAATACAATGACGGTGACGACAGCGGGAACTACGAATGTGATACCGGGACCTGGAAACTTGAAGATGACCAGCCCTGCACTTTAAACACCGAGTGTATTTCAGATTATTGCAGAAGTGATTATAAATTTGCAAACGGCAAATTCTGCGCACAGGACAGCACAAGTTGCGTTCACAAGATATTTGGATACACCGCAACACAATTCGATGACGGAGAAAAATACAAAAGTCAGAAATGCAACTCCGGCTCATGGAATTTTATGGATACAGATGGAGACGGAGTTGGTGATGACGTTGACTCATGCCCAGGCACTCCTGGAGGATGCACTATAGGGAGCGGTGATATCAACGCAACCAACGGATGCCCCATCGATCCAGTAAGTGGATATCATATCAAAGCAGGAGTAATTAGTTCATGCCCGCATTCTTCTATACCTGTAGATCCTGAAAAATCAAGTTGTCTTGAAGCAGGTATTGCCGACAGTCTGGACATCCTTTTCTTTTTGGAGACAGGAGGTATAGAAACACGTATAAACAATCTTAGTGACTGTAACCTGCAAACTGGAACTGATGGATGGCATGATATTTCAGATAGCAGAAACTATTGCGAGTTTCAAATTCCTGGCAGTACAACACCTGGCAATTATAATCTTATGGCAAAATATACAATCGATGCTATTAATTATTCAAAAATCTTCCATGGTGCGTTTAGTGTGCTTGCTATCTGCAGTGTTGCTTCAATTTGCAGCCATGGCGGGCACATTCAGGGAAGTAATGTACTAACACCCGGCACCATAACTTTTAACAAGCCTTTCACTACAGATGCGGGTGTGTATATTACATGCAAGGGAGCTAACGGGACTATCTCCGGCGTATCCCAATACATTTCCCAGTGTTCAAATGGTGCCGCAGGCAGCACCACAAACCCGGGATTATTTGCATGGACCTATGCGTCTTCAAATCTATTATTGACTTTAGGATACGGCGACAATCAGTATCAGGGAGGTACTTTTGAATCGAGGCCGAGCCACAGGAATAACCTTTTTACCTCAAACATGGGATACAGATGGACAAGCAATCTCGGATGGAGTAGAGGTGCAGCTGCAAATACCGTAGATGATTTTTATACATTTGATTATTGCACCGATTATCGCGTATATGTAGACTATCTTGACAACATTTGTGATTCCCCGGATTACATATGCCCAAACAATGGAGTACAGTGCAACGTAGGAAGTCTTGATACTGAAGGTTTCGTGGCTTTGACAAATTATACTATAACTATAATAGACCCTGCCGTAGATATAACCACAAATTCCGCAACCACGAATTATTCTGTCTCAGAACCATATGATTCATCCATCAAAAAAGTCCATGTCTGGTCAATTAAGAATTCCGGAATCGGCAAATTAAATGTATCAAATATTGCTGTCACCTGTCCCTCTGGACTTGCATGTACTTCTTCACCGACAACAGATATGATTCTCGATGACAGCGGCGCAGAACTGAACATAAACACGCAATTCACACTGCCCTGTGAATACTCAGTGACAGATTATCCCATAACATTGACATTCAACATCACAGACAAATATGGACTTGAATGCTCTCCTGCACACACAGAAACAATCACAACAACAATCGTACAGGCAAATGTCTCAGACAATAGCAGGGCAGCCTGCGAATGTTATACAGGAAAAGATAATCTGTGGGATGATAGTGGTGCAGGATGCTGTGACCCCGGCGACTGCTGGCTTTCAGGTGATAAGGCCTGGTTCTGCGAGAACAGTAAGATAATAAAAGGAGCTGAATTGTGCCAACAAAAGTATATCTGCGATGAAGTATGGTATTGGAACATATCCACATGGAGTGAGAGATTGCCTGACGGGTGCGGATGTGAAAGCAGTGAAGATTGCGAAAACGGGCAATGTATCGCCGGGATGTGCCTGGCACTTGTAAATCCAAATCTCTCCTTTTCTTCAACCAGTTTTACAGCAGAATTAGGTTCTAAGCATCAGGCCGTTATTTCCATTAAAAACAATATCATGGTCGAAGATACCATCAGGCTAAGACTTTACGGGACACCTGAAAAAATACTCTTCTGGACAAAATTCGAAAACAACGAAAAAGTAATTGACATAAGCCTCAACGCCTACGAAGAAAAACTGATACCCATCGAAATCTTTGCAGGCGAAATCGGCACATACAAACTAACCATTTTCGCAGAATCAACACTATCATCAACTCTTTACACAAGAGACGAACAGGCCATCCATATAGTCCAAAAAGACCAGGACCTAACCTCAAGAACCCCCGGCCTAAACGCAGTATCAATACTCATAATCCTCTTAATTATTGCCTCTATCTGCACTCTACATAAGATGAATGACTGATATTGAGCACTGTCTCCCGCAAAAAATAGTGCTTCTAAATCTGTTTTTCACTCATAATTCGCAAAATTTTCTTCTGAGTGCTATAATTATAAATACAAGTACAAATAGAAATTATCTGGATGAAACACAATATAGTTCCTCTTTGTCTTGTAATTACCTTCACCTCATTACTTGTCAGTATGATGTTTATTAGCATGGCGCAGGCACGCACATGTCCAGACTACACCTGTAAGACAGGTACTAATTGCGGTACTGAGTGTTGCAGGCATTTCTGTAATAATCAATATCTATGTTATAAGTATGATGTTGTCCAAAACAACACAGATGACGGTACATCGTGCAGTGATGGCGCAGATTGTAAAGTTGGCGACACATGCCGTAATTTGGAATGCAATAGATACAATGCTACAGGTAATAGTGTCTGCAGGAGCGCGCCTGCATTCCGCACAGATATTGCCGGGTGTCCTGCGACTTCAGAATATATTCAATTCACAGCAAGAAGGAAGTGTTATTATTGGTGCCCTATAGAAATAAAGGGTACAGTTGATGCTGGTGACAGTCCATGCATGCGGAGTCCTGTAAACAGTAACTGCAAATACGGCAAAAGAGAGTCGGCAATATTTGAATGTTATGATTGGAGCGGCATTTCGTGTCTTAACATAACAGAAAACGGGGACACTTGTACTGAGGATTCAGATTGCAGTCCAAATGATTGTTTGGCTACCCTTCCACCCATCGCTTTTGGCTGTGTTGGAGGAGTTTGTAAATTTGGTGTTCCTAACAAGGATACTGTCATCTGTGTCAGCATGGCTAATGCAGCAACTGAATGTGTCAGTAGGAGTCATGTGGGTACAACAAACGTTGTTAAGCAATACTGCTGGAACTGCTGCAAGAATCCATGTGACGGTGTCACCTGTCATGATAAATGTATAGGAAACATACGCTATTACAATGGTGTTTGCGTTGAGCCCGCAGGCATATGCAACTATGACACAACTAACTGCAACACACAGGACGGTTGTTCAGGCAGCACATATTTAGATTATTACTGCCAGATTGCTTCAGCAGCCTGCAAATTTAATTCATTTCCATGCGATTCTCGCTGCGACAATCACAATCCAACAGCAACGATCACCGGCGCCCCCGCAACATGGCAAAACACCGACGCCACAGGAACAGTAATCTGCACAGACCCCGACGGCTGCTGCGACGCAACCAAAAACGCATACGAGATATTTTATACCGATCCCGGTTCATGCAACACTGCAACATTCCCTCTAACCGCACTTCCATTCACAATCGACAGGCACGCGTGGGTCTGCGCCTACGTCAAAGACAGAGTAGGAAAAATCGGTAAAAGCGCCCCGCAGGAATTCAAAGTAGACAAAATCAAGCCGGACATAACCTGCACAAACTGCTACCATCCATCTCCTGCAATCAGCGGCACAGACGTAATCTTCTCACCCCTTGTAAACGACATCTACTCAGGAGTTCAAAGAGTAAGAATCTGCGCAGATGCAGACTGCACCAAAATCTACTGCCAGAACAACATCTATGCTCCCGCAGGCACCCCTGTAGTTCGCGAATGCTCATACCCAACAGAAGACTGCATCTACTCAGAAAACGAATTCTATATAGAAGCAACAGACATGGCAGGAAACACTGAAACCATAAACGGCGGCACTTTCACCACAATTCTGCGCGACGACTGCAAATGCGAAGACAGCCACGATTGCAAAACAGGTAAATGCATAGCAGGACAATGTCTTGTAATCATAAATCCCGACATCTTATTTACATCAACCGGCGCCACCGCAGAATTGGGCTCAAAAACACATCTGGTAATCTCCATAAAAAACAATCTCGCAGTCAGCGACACCATCAAAATAAGACTCTACGGAACCCCCGAAAAAATGCTCTACTGGACAAAATTCAAAAACAACAATCAGGAAATAGACATAACCCTTGATGCCTACGAAGAAAAACGAATACCTATCGAAATCTTTGCAGGCAAAACAGGCACTTATAAATTAACTACTTCAGGTATCTCAACATTAGTTCAAACCCTTTACGCAAAAGACGTCCAGACAATTCATATAGTCAACAAAGACCAGGACATCACCTCAAGAACCCCCGGCCTAAACGCAGTATCAATATTACTCCTGATTCTATTAACTGCCACAATAATCTCCGCAAAGAAAAACAACTAGCGCTCACTATACTCAATAAGAGTCTTCATAGCGCACACAGCCCTGTCCGGCGACGGGTAAGCAGGAATCCCATCCTTCTCAAGACTCCTCAAAAGAAGCTGTGTATACTCACCGCCCGACGCAGAAACAACAATCGGTTTACGCGAGCGCTCATTTGCACTTGCAATGACATCAACAATCTCCGGGCCAAGACTCGCAGTCTGCAAAAGCGTAACAATAATAATCCCATCCACATTCTTATCCTTAATGACATTATTGATAGCAACATCAAATCTCCTGACATCAGCATCACCGATCAGGTCAAGCGGATTATGGACAGAAGAATACTCCTTAGGCATAACATCCCTTATATTCTCAACCGTATCCTTGGAAAACTCAGAAAGACAAAGGCCGCACCTCTCAATAGAATCCGCACACATCACACCGAACCCGCCGCCATTCGTAACAACAGCAATCCTCTTACCCTTAGCAGCCGGCTGGTAAGCAAGCACCCTGCAAAAATCAAACAACTCCTCAGTATTCTCAGCCTCAACAGCACCACCCTGTCGGATAGCTCCCCGAAACACCTCATACGACCCCGCAAGACTGCCAGTATGCGACTGCACCGCCCTCGTGCCCGCCTTAGACTTCCCTGCCTTAAGAATCACAACCGGCTTTTTGGCCGCAACCTTCTTCAGGCACTCAAGAAAATCTCGCCCATTCCGGACACCCTCAAGATAAACCGCAATCGCCTTAGTCTTCTTATCCTCTGAAAGATAATTCAAAAGCTCAATCTCATCAACATCACATCGGTTGCCATAACTCACAAACCTCGAAATCCCGATTTCCTCAGTAGCAGCCCAGTCAAGAATCGAAAGCGCAAACGCGCCGCTCTGCGAAATAAACGCAATATCCCCCGCCCTCGGCCTCTTCAGCTTATAATCCGGTAAAAAAAGCGTATCAATCCTTCCGAACGAATCATAGATCCCGATACAATTAGGCCCCACAACGCGCGTCTTACTATCCCTGATGATGCTCTTAAGCTCCTGCTCACGCGCAACCCCTGCGCCGCCCGTCTCACGATACCCTGCAGTAATCATCACAACCGCTTCAATCCCCTTCTTCACACACTCTTTGAGAGCCTCATTAGCCACCTGCGGCGGCACAACAATGACCGCAGAATCAACATCCTCACGGATATCAAGCACACTTTTATAGCACTTGATACCAAGAATAGAATCCACTTTGGGATTGACAGGATAAATCTTCCCCGAAAACCCCATATCCATGTAATTCTTCAAAATAACATGCCCGAACTTCTTAGGATTATCCGACGCCCCGACAATCGCAACAGACTTCGGCGCAAAAAACTTATGAATAGATTTGCCTGACATAGCAACTATTTAGTGCGCAACAGCATATATAGTTTACAGTCTCACAACCTATTATACGTTCTGGCATTCACCCAAAAACAGAAAACTAATTGCACAAGACCAGGTTCAATTCATAGACCCATAATTAAGAAATATAATATCTGTAAATCTCACAAATATTCCACACATACCCTGGATTAGCGTTTTATGAATATCACTTTACTACTTCCTCGGATTGCTCTGCGATATCCACACCCTTTAAGGTATATTCCGAAACGACTCCTGTTTCGCCATCTACGTCTGTAAGTTTTGTACTCATTTTCAGATAGACCCGTTCATCTACATTAACCTTACCCATTACGTCCCTTATTTTGCCATATACCTCCCAAACAACATCGCCTTCCATATCGAAAGGAGCTTTATATACTGTAGCTATTCTGTCATCTCTTCCATCCACACCATCCACACTATGCAACTCAATTATTCTCCCCTCACTAATTTCAATCGTTCCAGGCAACTCTTTCTTAAAAAGTTCCACATAATCATTGACTACATCACTCATAAAAACCACCTTCCAACACACATATCTGACATAATATAATCGGCGCAACACAACTATTTAAATACCCTCTGTTCCAAAACTCTACTCCCCCATAACCTGCACAACAACATCCCTCTTGCGCGCACGCGTATCAAAATCAAGCAGGCAGATCTGCTGCCATATCCCAAGAATCAGCTTCTTATCCTTAAACGGCAGTAGTAAAACTAGGCCCCACAAGCGTAGACCTCACATGAGACGACCCATTATCGCATCCCCACGTCTTATGATGCTCATAATCAAAATCCTTTGGCGCAATCTTCTCAAGCGCACGGGGAATATCCTTCACAAGCCCCGGCTCAAACTCAATCGTAGAGACCCCCGCAGTCGACCCTGCGACAAACACAACCGCAATCCCCGACTTGACCTTAGATTCAGAAACAGCACCTTGCACATCCCCTGTAATATCAATGATATCCGTATTCCCCTTACTCGACACACTAAACATCTTAGTATCAACACTCATCAAACCCACCACGCCGTAAGCTTACCCGAATTCCAGTCCAAAATAACCTGCCGCGCAGCCCTCTCAACATCAACCCCTCCCTTCATAAGATAATTGCGCTTATGCGCAACAAGAGACAGATACTCCTCAACATCATCAAGCGGGAGCTTATACACATCAGCTACATTATTCCCTTCAGCATCCTTAATCTTCAAAAGCAACTCCTGAGCCACAACTTGCGCAACCTTCAGCTTCTCAGGCCTGATAGAACTTCGAAACACAGACAATTTCTCCTCCGCAGGCAAAACCCCCGGCGTATCAAGCAGCTTGATCTTCTTAGAAAAGCGTATCCACTGTACACCCTTAGTATATCCTGGCACAGGCGACGTCCTCGCACCCGAAGAATGCGAAAGCATATTGATAAGCGACGACTTACCGACATTCGGATACCCAACAACACACACAGTATGCGGCTTATACTTATTGATTGCCCCCTTAAGAAACCCGGTGCCCTTGCGCGCCTTAGTAGACACAGAAACAACATCATACTCCTTCATAATCTCCTTTCGGATCCGCTCATCAAACTCCTTAGGCACAAGATCAGACTTATTGATAACAACAACAAGCTTCTTCCCAAGCCTCAAGATAAGCTCCTCAACCTTAGAAGACCTCGTCTCAGAAGCCACCCTCGCATCAATAACCTCAAGCACCACATCGCTCTCCTTGATAGCGCAGATAACAACATCCCATTGACCCATACCCCATTATTTCAACACTGCACTTTAAAAATACTCTCTTTTCAGGCTCGCAATCACAAAGACCTACTGCATCAATACTCAATCCCTCTTCTTGCCTGAAGTCCACAATCCTCATAAGGATGTTTGATCTTATTTACTTTATATGCGCAATCTACAACCTCGGATATCTCTTGGTTGCAGCTATGCCCGCTCATCATTAACTTAACGCGCTTACCCTTAGCATACTTAATCAAATCCTCAATTTCCGGTGTACTAACACTCATGCACCCGTTTGCAGTTAATATCTCATCACAGATAACCACCTCTGCACCATTACGTATACTGTCATAGACATATCCTAAAGCCACCTCAGCATGCTCCATCTGCTCATCTGTTGGGCTCCTTCCACCATCAATAAAATCATGGTCCCCCGGGCACAGATATGTGATTCCCGGAATATTTTCAAGAATCCCGACTTCACTGCTCGTCCCGTCTTTCATGAATTGAATAAAATCTACCTTCTTCCCGTTACCGGCAGAATAAACCGCTTCACCAACAAGCATAGTAGTCTTTCCTTTCCCATCCCCGCATATCTCACATACCTCACCCCCCCACCTGGAAATCATGCTTGCATGAGTTAATTTAGTATTCTTAACCTCCGACACATAATCCGCGCGTTCTATTATTTTCTCATTGCAGCTGCGCCCGCACATCATTAACTCAATCTCATTCTCAGTTGCATAATTCATTAGAGCAATAATCTTATCAGTACCACCAACCGAATCCAAGACCCCATCCAGAATAAGTACATCAAGCCCCCCATCCGAACCAGTTGACGCATAATCCAAAGCCATCTCTGCACATCTTCCCGCATCGCCATTTCGATAACTCCCCCGCGAGTCACAACGCACATAATCAATCCCATCTATCTCCTCCAAAACATCAGCATAACTGCCATCGTCATTATAAAACGGGATAAAACCTATATCCAGCCCGGCGCCGCAAGCACGAACCGCACCCCCGGCAAGCGCGCAAGAACTCTTTCTATCATCACCATAAACCACATGAACTTTTCCATACTTCGGCATAAGGCTAACACCTGCACAATCAATCCTGAGAAATCGCATGGGCCGCCACTTATCAATAGCAGTAAGCCCATTCGGACATCTCCACGATCCTTTATAAAATCAGATAAGCATTCCGGCTTTAACGGTTGCGGGTCAGCGAGGGAATCACACCCATACTTTCCTTATCACAATTCAGAAGAGAATTGACTATGCAAATATATAAATCTAAAAACCTGCGCACACCGCACATTCATCCAATAGAATTCAAAACATCCCTGATATACTCAGAACCCCCCGAAAGCACACACTCACCATGCCCGGGAAGAATCACATCAACATCAAGCAAAGAAATTTTCTTGATAGACACAACCAGCGCCCCAAAATCCCCCCCGGGAAGATCCGTACGCCCAACCCCTCCCTGCGCAAACAAAGTATCCCCTGAAAACAGAATCCTTCTCTTCCGCTCATAAAGGCAGATTCCGCCGCGAGTATGCCCCGGAGTATGGATAACCTCAAGCCCTGTTGCACCCAAAACCTCATCCCCATCCTTCAAAAACCCATCAACCTCAACCGCAGAAAGCACCTTCCCAAACAACGAAGCACAAGTTTGCTCCCCATCCCCCGAAGAAATATAAGGCGCATCAGCCTCATGCGCCAAAAGCTTAGCCCCAAACTCCTTCTTAACCAAAAGATTACCCCCCACATGATCATAATGGCAATGCGTATTGACAATGACATCAACCCTTTTGGCATGCTCCTTAATCCTCAAAAAATTATCCTCCATTCCCGTATCCACAAGCACATTGATACCGCCTGCGCACTCAACAAGATAACAATTAGAATTAGACCCGGCCCCCTCAACCAAAGTAATGCCCGGAACAATCTGCATACCCACTAATAGGCACCAAAAATACTTATATTTTATCGTTATAAAGTATATACCGCGATAAAAATGCTTAGGATTCTCCAATTGTCACCAATATCCTATGATTTTTTATCGTATATAAAGTATATACCGCGATAAAAATGCTTAGGATTCTCCATTTTTTATCGTATATAAAGTATATACCGCGATAAAAATGCTTAGGATTCTCCAATTGTCACCAATATCCTATGATTTTTTATTGTCTGGTTTGTATATTTTGCATCGACTGACCTGCTTGTGCCATAATCTCAGTTTGTACACTCGTGACCCATATATACGCCAGAGAAGCAAAAATCACGCTTATGATAATCAGAACTACCGTAATTAGAACAAAAATCAGCACAACCGCAATAACCACGCGCAAGGTAGTGATTTCATGCACCTCTCTATAGGCGACAATGAGTACATATAAAGCATATATCCCGACCAGAATATTGACAATAGGGATCCACACAATCAAAGATAATGCTGTCATGTAAGCGCCGACCCTAAATGTTGCCTGATAATTTTTCTTAGCACCGACCAGTTTAAGGATAATGTGGTATATTGCAGAAGAGACAAATAACCCGATTGCACCTAAAACAGTCGCAGAAAGAAGCCATAGCACCACAAATGCATTCATATCTAATCCTAGAGACACAAGAGCCTGCTCTAACTGTAGTAATTGCATCTTCTCCGAAGTTGCAAAGAACATAACAATAGACAATATTGATGCGACAGCCAGATTAAACACAGCAAACCTGAACGGCTCTCCATATCCTCCCTCAGCAGGCATACTTTTGAAGAACTCTTTCGGGTGAAACATAACTGCTTTAGCAGTCCTGTACCAGTTGTTTATAAATTCCATTCTACCACATTACAACTTTAGTACTCTATACTTATATAATCGCCGCACACAGGCAAATTCACTCATTAGCTAATGTTCCACCGGATGTAGCCCAGTCAAACACCTCCCAGCCCGCCTGTGGCTGCGTGACAGAATCAAATACCGGATCACACTCCGTAACAAATTTTATTTTAGTAAGACTGGACCCTCCACCCGAAAATGCACTGCCTAAATCAACATAAAATTCAAGGTATCCATTCTTGTCAATAGTTGTAAGATCAGGATTATTCGTATTCAGTTTAATTGGCAACTGTTTTTCCCCGTCTATCCATACCTCGACTCTGGTGATTGTTACAGCATCAACACCCGTATTTAAAACAAACCCATAGAACACTTTATTTGATGAGTCCCATTTTGCATAGTCCCTGTCAAGTTCAATATTAGAATATGCACAAGCTATTTTTTCATCAAAATCCTGGCTATGCTCTACATGTTCTTGTGTAAAGCTACTTATCCAAACGTAAGCCATGCCCGCTGCTGCTATTGCCATCATGAGTAGCATGACAATCGGCACAAGAACCACAATAGCACATCTCATGAAACTGATCTCATGAACTACTTTTAAAGCGATAATCATGATGCGAAATACATAGATAGCAATAACAAATGCAATCACAGTTGTTATGATATTATTAATCGAGATAATCGACATAAATATATTAAACACAGAAAGATACGCAAACACCCTGAATGTCGCCTCAAAATTCTTTCTTGCGCCGACAATCCTTAGAAGTATGTGATATACTCCTGCC
>JAFCBW010000076.1 GCA_017610525.1 Candidatus Nanohalarchaeota archaeon
CCGCCCATCAATTTTATTATGAATCCTGTTATTTTTTCCAGGAGCCAGATGCCGGGTGACTGAAGCTTCGTCAGAAAGTCGATTGGTTTTGCAGAGAGCAGTGATATTTTTTCAGCGTTCTGGTGCGCAAATGCTTTAGGGGTTATTTCTCCAAATACCAGTAGGATGAATGTCATCAGACCTGTGGCTATCCCGAGACTGAGACCTACAGATGACGGTCCGAGAGCTTCACTGACTATCACTGTTGCAAGTGCGGATGCGCCTACGTTGACAAGGTTGTTCCCGACCAGTATTGTTATGAGTAGTTTGTGGGGGTTTTCTTTTAGTTTCTTGAGTGTTTTTGCGCCTTTTTTACCCTGCTTTACGAGGTTTCTTACTTTGATGTCGCTGAGTGAGAAGATAGCGGTTTCTATGCCGGAGAATGTACCTGAAAGTATGATGAGTATTGTCAGGATGATGATTTCTGTGTCCATAATGTGTACACGGTAGTTGTTGTGATATTGGATTTTACTTGTTTGTATGTTTATTCTTGTGTCTGATTATTTATATGTCTTTTCAGGGTTTTTATGTCTTTCTGCTGTTCTCTTTTTTTGGTGTTGTTTATGCTGAATCTCAGCAAGGGAATGTTTATGAGGTTTACGAAGAAGACGCTTGCGATTATTGTTGAACATATTAGTTCTATGTTTGGGACGAGTATTGGATTTTCGTTTGCTAATCGGTGGGCTATGTGGACAACGACGAGTGTTACGGCACCTCTTGTTGCCATACCGCTGCCGATTGCGAGGCATTCTCCGGAGTTATATTTGGTTATGTATGCGCCGATTGCCCCGCCGAGGAGTTTTCCTGTGAATGCTACTGTGATTATGGCGATGAAGAAGAGGGTGTTGTTATGGAATCCTGCGATGTTTATGGAGGCGCCCAGAAGTACGAAAAATATGGGTGTCATGAATCCTTCTGACATTGCCTTGATGTCTTTTTCGAATCCCGTTTTGTCTTTCCTGTTCATGTAGTGGTTGATGGCGAGTCCTGCTATGAAGGCGCCTATTATGGCGCTCATGCCGACAGTGTCTGCGAAAGCGACGAAGGTAAGTATGAGTATGAGGGCAACGGAGAATTTTGCCTGGGGGCTTTTCATTTTGTCTGTGTGTTCCATGAGTTTGGGAAATATGTAGTATCCGATGAATGCTGATATTATGAAGAATATTGCGATATTTGTGAAGTAGCTGAAGATGCTTGCGTTAGGGGATGCTTTTTCAACGGAGTACAGGAGTACTGTTATGCTTATAAGCCCTATTATGTCGTCGAAGATTCCTGCGACGATGAGTGTTTCTCCAACTTTTGTAGTTATTGCTTTTAGTTCTTCAAGGATTTCAGCTACGATTGCTGATGCGGTTATTGATAGGGAGATGCCTATGATAGCTGCTTCGATTATGTTCATTTTAAAGAGGAGGGCTGTTGCTATACCCATAGACATTGGTACTGCAACTGCAAAGATTGCGATTACTGCGGCTGAGAATGAGATTTTTTCTGCTTTTTTGAGGTTTACTTCGATGCCTGCGAGTACCATTATGAATATGACGCCGATGAGACCAAGGAATTCGAGTGTGCCATTTGTGTGAACCAGATTGAGTACTGCGGGACCTAAGAGGAAACCAGCTAATATGTCTCCGAGTAGTGCGGGACTTTTGCATCTTTCGGATATCTCTTCAAAGATACGTGAGACGATAAGTATAAGTGTGAGCATGGCTAGTGTGTTCATATGTTTAATTGGTAATGTTGGTATATATGTCTTTTTTTCCAATAACATTTATAAAGCTTATATAGTAATATTTGGATGTTCGGATTAGGAGTAATTTGGGCGATTTTGAGTTGAGTATTAATTGAATGATAGATTAATTTTTTGGTGAAATGAATATGGCAATAAAATTTGTAATAGCGGATACGAAAAAAGCGAAATGCTACCAGAAGGAAGTGGATGCGTCTAAGATATCGCAACTTGCTGATCTTAAGATTTCTGATGATTTTGATGGCGGCATTATTGATGTTCCGGGGTATAAGCTTAAGGTTACCGGTGGTTCAGGTAAGGGCGGGTTTCCGATGAAGAAAGGCGTTCTTGGTTCTTCTGTTCAGCCGGTTCTTCTCTCCCATGGGCAGGGTATGAGGTCGAAACTGAAGGGCTTAAGGAGACGGAAGACTGTTTGCGGGGCAGCTGTTTCGCGTGATCTGACACAGGTTAATGTTAAGGTTGTGAAGTATGGGAAGCAGTCTCTGGATGATATTTTCGGACCTGTTGAGAAGACTGAAGAAGCTAAGTGAGTGACTTCAGATTTATTTTCTTTTTTGTATGACTATGAGGCTTATTAAAATGGCTATTATGTAGCTTATAGTATTCAGCCCGGGGGTTCTAGAGAATACTTCGGGGTCTTTTTTTTCCACAATATTTCTCTGTTTGGTTGTGTGGTTTGAATAGGTTGGTACTGATAGTGATTTTCCGACGATGTGCAGTCTGTATGTCCCTACTTTGCCTGCAAATAACTTTATGATTGTAAATTTTTCTTCCTGTGGCCCGAGCCTGATGTCAATGTTTTTTTTGTTGTTCTCAAAGGATGACCAGTATTCGACTTTTTCAGGTATTCCTGTAAGTTCAAGCCTGATTGTGTCTTCTGTATCTATGTTGTTCTTCAGCCACAGTATGAGGGTCCAGTGGTTTCCTGTTTCAATTGTTTCCGGGTTGCTGAGATAGAACTTTAATGACGAATCTTTTGCTTTCATGCATTTTCCAAGTACACAAGGGGTGTTCATGCATTCTGTGTTTGAGATGCAGTCGCAGCCGTCTGCTTTATTGACTGTTATAGTCCCTTCCACGCTTGAGTTGGTATTGTCCATGTGGTCTGTGGCGTGGACTTTGTATTCGTAGGTATGTGCCGTACAGTATGGTGTGGTTACTTCGTATAGGATGCCTTCGCTTATTTTTGTTAAGCAGTTTGCAAATGGTATTTTTATGTCGATGGTGTTGCATCCGGATACTTCATCTGAGTAGTTTATCTGGAGTCTTATGTTCTTGAAGGATTCTACCGGGTTAGGGGTTATTTCGATAGATACCTGTGGGGGGGTGGTGTCAATTATCATGTATTTGTAGTAGGATTGATTTATGTTGTTGCTTGTGTCGCTGCAGAAGTATGTGATCTTGTGGACACCGTCATCTATGTTTAGTTATTTGCTCCAGTTTGTTGGTCCGCCGCTTAGGGGGAGATTTGGCTTGTCGTCAAGTGAATATTTGCACCATGAAACATCTACGTCGAGGGTGATGTTTGCCCATATCTCGTTTGTTTTGTATCGTGCTTTTTCTGGTGATGTGATGGTTATTACAGGACCGGTAGCAGTCGCTGTATGTATTAGTAATGCTATAATTATGAAAAATGATGATATTAACTGCTGCAATATATTTCGTATTGTATCAGCTGAGGATTATGTTATATTTATAAATTGGGTTCAAGTTAAATTGCGACGCATGTGTTTTCTGATATTACCTGTTCTGTTTCGGTGCTTTCACCGGGAGTTGATGCTGTGTTGTCTTCGACAGCTTTTTCAAGTGTTGCAAATATTCCGTTTTGGAGTATTTGTTTTTCTTCGTTTTTCAGGTTCATGTCGAATTTGAGATTTACCCATAGCATGAAGTCGTTGATGCTTTTTATGTCGACGAGCCCGACGTCTACTGATTTTTTTATTATTACTGCGGAGCCTTTTGCATCTGTGGATGGACCGGATATCTGGGGATATATTACTTTGCTTCCTGTCAGAAGCTCATTGTCTATTGTATTTTTTAGGTTCTTTTTGCTGTTGTTGTCTTTGACCTCTATTTTGTATAATTCTGATTCTGGGATTTTTGTGATGTCTGTTTTTTTTACGTTGAGAGAGTTTACGCCGATAATCTTGATATTGTTTTTTTTGTCATCAAGAAGCTCTTTTGCGTCATTGTCTATGTAAAGGGTTGATTCTATGCTACCTTTTTTGAATATCAGGGTCATAGATGGGATGCCGTCGTCTGGCACGAGTATGAAAGAGTCATAGTCTGTGTATTTAAATCCGACATTTTCTATTGATATTTCGCGCGGGTCTACGACAGTATCGCTCCGTTCGGTCGGGTCGATTGCGGTTATGCCGCTTCTTTTATTCCACCTGTCATGGTTTCGTCTCGTTATTTTACGGTCATCATCAGAATTATCATCGTTATCATCATCAGCCAAGACAGGGGTTATCATAGATGAAACATATAGTAAAAAGATGAGAATACGGTGCTTTTTGTTGTTTTCATGGCTTTATTTATGGTGTTTGTTGTATATAGAGAATATGGGATATAATCTAGTTTTTAGTTTCCGAATTCAAGAATCAGTGTTTCATTGTTTAGGTTTTTCTCGTAGAGGTTCAGGTTTTGCGGTGTCTGGATTATTTTGAAGTAGAGTTTGTCTCCGGTGTATGCGCGAATCTCACAGGAGTTTTCGAATTTGAGGATGTCTATGTCGTCCATGCATCCTATACCGGGTAAGGGTATGTTTATTTTTAGTTTGCCTGGTAGTTTTGTGATGTCTGCTTTGGGCTCTATTGTTTCTTTTGGCACTGGCCTTTTGTTGGCGGTTGTCATGTCCGGTGCTTGTACTGTTGCCTGTTTCGTAGCCTGCGCTGCTGGCCTTTTAGAAGAGGTTATTTTTACTCTGAAACTGCCGTCGGAGTTTGCGCTTTCGCTTTGCCTGATTGCCTGTGCAAGGGTGGTAAACAGTTTTCTCATCAGGATTCTTTGGATGCCTGATAGCATTCTGTCTGTAACGTCCTGCATCCCGAGGGAGTATATAGGTTTTTTTGCCTGTTCTTCGCCGCAGTGGGGACAATATTTCCATTGCTCGCCGTCAAGGTCTTTTTTGCAGGATTTGCATTTCATTTGTCATTACCTTTAGTATCATTTGAGGTTTAGTTTTTTTAGCATTTCAAGCGGCTCATTGGGCTCTATCTTGAATCCTTTTGATGTGAGGGATAGTATCATCCAGAATACATCTGAGATGCATTTTAGTGATGCTACTGCGTTTATTTTCTTGCCCTGGAAGATGAGTGTGTCTCCGTCGTAGTCTACTGTTATCTGGTGGAATTCTTTTGGGTTCAGTTTAAATTGCTGGGATTCTGTTCCTGTGATGGTAAGGTCCATCTGTTCAGGGGGTTTGAGTTTTATTGTATATTCTGCCATATGTTTCACCTCCGCCTTCAGAAAGGCTGGCGATTAAGTGCGTTTCGCAACTTTCTGAAAGGTTGATCATCTGGTGCGTTTCGCTTCGCTCAAGCGCACGAATCTGTTCTTTGTCTATGATTAGTTCAAGTGCATATCTGTGTTGTCTGAGTGCTGTTTTATGTCACTGGTTTGATGTTGTTGATTATCTGGTTGGAGTTTGTGTGAGTTTACTTATGTGTGTGATAGGTTTATGTAGTTTTCGTTATCCAAGTATATATTTTGGATTTTTTTGGTGCCTGTGTTGTTGTGTGATTTTTTTAGTGTCCTTCTGCTTGTGATTGTTTTTGTTGAGTGCAGTTTGCAGGACATTTTATGTGATTTGTGTGTCCGTATTAGGGTAATGTGTTGTTAAATATATAAGTAACTTTGTTCTATAATTTGTTTGGTTAAATATCTAATGATTTGATGAGTGTTGACTGGTCTGGTAGGTAGCTTGGGATTTTTCTGTTTGTTAAATCCTGTTTGTGTGTTTGGCAGTTCGGAGTTGTTTTGTTATATATTATGGTCTATATTGATGTGTGAGGTGTAAAAGTTATGAATGATAAGGGTGAAGTTGCGTTATTGGTTCTGTTTTTCGCTATCTTTTCAGGCTTAATTTTGAGTGTTGGGGTGGCAGGGGCTCAGTCGTGTCCTGCATGTTCTGGTATGGGTTGCGCTGCTGTGGTTTCCGGGTATCAGACTCTTTTGTGTGGCTATGATGCTGATGGCAGCGGTGTTATAGGCACTACAGAACTGCAAGCA
>JAFCBW010000009.1 GCA_017610525.1 Candidatus Nanohalarchaeota archaeon
AATAGTAGTAATGGTGATACTATGGCAAAGATACTAGGAGTCGTTTCAGGAAAAGGGGGCACAGGCAAAACAGTAACTTCACTCAACATTGCCCTTGCGCTGCATGAATTCGGCGAAGATGTAATAGTGGTAGACGCAGACACAACTGCATCAACAATGGGCATTCATTTGGGCCTGTACATGTTCCCAAATAATCTTCAGGATGTCCTCAACGAGAATATAGACATAGGCCGTGCAATATACATGCACCAGACAGGCCTGAAATTTATCCCGTCATCTATAGATCTGGAATTATTGGATGCCGATGTATCCAAGATGAGGCTTGCCCTGAATAAATTAGATGCTACCATCATAGTAGACTCCCCCGCAGGTCTGGACAAAGGCGCCATCTCAATATTAGATGCCTGTGACGAAGTAATCATTGTCACAAACCCTGAAATGCCGACAGTCGCCAATGGCGCAAAAATAGCCCGGATGGCAAGAGACATGAAAAAAAACATATTCGGAGTCATAATTACAAGAGTCAAAAACAATGGTTGGGAATTGACACCCGAAGACATCGAAACCATGTGCGAAACATCAGTTATCGGAATCGTACCTGAAGACATGAACGTAAAAAGAAGCATTTTTGAGAAAGTGCCCGTAGTATCTAATGTACCATATTCTCCTGCATCAATAGAATACAAAAGAATCGCAGCGCGCCTGTTAGGCAAAACCTACGAGCCGCCCAAACACCTTGCCCTGAAGAAATTCTTAAGACTGGTTTAAAATATTCATACACCACCAGCACATAAATTATTCTCTATAAGCTGCACCTGCATTTCCTTGCATCTTTTAGTATATAGTAGACAACTTCTCATTCCCTCACAAAAAAAGTGACCCCGTCTGAAAAATACAAAAAGCGAACAACAGACATTTATATAAATCACTGTCCAATATTTGAGAAACTACACCACACAAGTGACCAACATGACAATAACAATTATCATATCCGGCATGGCCGGCTCAGGAAAGACCAGCCTTGCAAAAGCCCTCGCCAACCACTACAGCCTGAAATACCTCTGCGGCGGTGATGCGCTCAAAGAAATCGCAATGAGAAAAGGCTATCATTTCTCCGGAGACGATTGGTGGGAAACAGAAGACGGCATGAGATTCCTGGAAGAAAGAAAAACAAACCCTGACTTTGACAAAGAAGTTGACGATTTCCTGAAAAAAAAAGCAGAGCAAGGCAACGTCTCCATCACCTCATGGGCACTGCCATGGCTTGGCGCAAAAGGCATAAAGATATGGCTGAACGCAACACAGGAAACACGCGCAAAAAGAATCATGAACCGCGACGTCAGCAAATTAGACACAGCTATTGAAGCTGTAAAAAAGCGCGACAAAGAGAACATAGAATTATACAAGCGCATGTACGACTATGTCCTCGACACAGACCTTGACGTATTTGACATCATTCTCGAAACAGACAACAAGACAGTTGAAGAACTTGCAGAAGAAGTCACAGAATTCATTGACAAACAAGAAGCAAAATCACAATATTGAATAAATATAAAGAACATTAGCGATTATTCCAACACCAAAGAATCAGAATATTTCTCCAATAATCCATCATAAAACTCACTGCCAAAGGAACGCCTGCCTGCTAAAAACAACATGAACAAGGATTTCCCGGTAGTCTCAATATTTCTGGTATTTCCCAAACCACTAATTTCACGGGCATGATTTTCAGGTATCGAAACATTTCCAAGACTTCTATCTGAATCAATGAAATAAGAAATAATTTCTTTATCAAGAGGTACAATAACATAAGATCCTTTATGTTCCCATGAATCTTCTGCTCCACCCTTTCTTCCTATAAGCTCTTCAAGAGATATCCCGGATCTCACAACAGACATGATTCCCGGGTTCTTGTGAGAACCAGGATAAGTATCCCTGACTATCGCAAGGACATTCGCCTCATCCAATTCAGAGGGCATGATACCGGTTTCACTTCCAATTTTCCTGCCAATAATAGACTGCAATGAATTAACAGATGTAACCCCATCAGAAACAGATGTGTCTACATCCGCCCTCAAATAACCTGCTCCGGGAAAGCTAAGCCTAAGTCTTCCCTCCTTCAATGTTTCTCTTCCTTTTACTCCCATCAAAAGATTATCTACCCCATCATCTCCCTCAAGTAAAACAGCAGGAAACGATGAAAGAACATTAACTTCTCCTACGAGAGATTTTACATCTTCTTCTGAGAACCCATATTTTATACGGTCATCCTCTTTATCGGAAAACTCTTTCATAGCATAATAATCCATAAATTGGCTAAGTCCCACACATAGCGAAGTGCCGCTCTCGGTATTCCCTACTTTCCTGAGATTTACTAACAGACTATTAGAAAGTCTTTCATCAGATTTTGAGTATTCTTCCCATGCGCCGAAAATCCCGTTTCTTAAGGATTCTGAAAGACGATAAGTCTCATCAGGGCGGTAATCCAACTTAATAGAAGATACAGATACTCCCTGCGGACCAAAATCAGCCAACACCTCATAAGTTCTTACCATACAAGGAATATAACATAGAATATCAAATAACTATCGATTATTCCAATTAGGCAGCATGATAGTTACTTACCGCATTTTACCAGTATTTCATCAATCGCTATACTTTATCTAAGCACTTCAATCATTTTCTTTGTCGCATATTCAAGCTTATCCTGCTTATTCTTAATGATTTTAGTGGTTGCGCCAGTCATAATACAATACGCAATTGACGCTGCGCGATTGATGTCCTGATGATACTGTATCTCATCCACAGACTCTGCATCCCTTGTGCGCGACGTATCCTTATTCCTTCTCACAGAAATATTCTCTGCACCAGCCTCAACAAGCACAATAGTATCAGGCATAATCTCCTTCAAAACCCATTCCGGCAGCCCCGGGAGATATCCTCTTGGAGTATTGATAGTACAGTGCGTATCCACAATTACAGACGCTGTTGTCGCCATCGACGATATCTTTTTCCCTGCACTCTTCTGTATATCCTTTTGCTTTGCAGGCTCCAGCTTGCGCATCTCATCCCTCGTCTTGACAAGCCCCATCTGCTTCGCAATCTCAAACATAACAGTCCCGTAGTTGACTGACTTATACTTCACACCCTCTTTCAGAAGAGCAGGTATCGCTGAGTCAAGCACAGTAGTCTTCCCGCTGCCGGGTATTCCCGTAAGAATCACAATTCTATTCATAATATCATCTCCTACCATATATGATTACTATTGATATTGGAATCTAAATTTATAAAATTAGGGTTTCTAAAGATTTGTCTATGAAAATAAACTTTGTGGGCGTAGGAGAAGCATTCGACGAAAACCACGCAAACACCTGCCTTTTCATCGAAGATGCCAGCCTCCTGATAGACTGCGGATACTCAGCAATACAGCGCATCTGGAAAAAAGACATCCACAACAAGATAAACACAATCTTCATCTCACACTTCCACGCAGACCACACCTTCGGACTCCCTGCCCTGCTCTTGAGATACCGCGAAGAAAAAAGAGAAACACCCCTTACAATCATCAGCGCAAAAGGCATCGAAAAGTATGTGCGCAACATCACAGAACTCGCATACCCAAACAGCATCGACAAACTGGGCTTCAAACTCACATTCAAAGAAATAGACAGCGATACTTCACTCAACATCGAAAGCACCACACTCTCATTCGCAAAAGCAGAACACATTGACTCATCATTCGCCATCCGCATCGAAAAAGACTCTAAATCAATTACATACTCCGGAGACACCGGATACTGCGCAAAAATAGTAGAACTCGCAAAAGACACAGGCATACTGGTCCATGAAGCATACACATCCCAAAAAGACAAAGAAGCAAAAGAACTAAAAAAACACTCATCATTTCTCTCATGCGGTCTGTGCGCCGCCAATTCAGCATGCAAAAGCCTCGCACTGGTCCACATCTCACGCGATTCAGGAAACCCCCGCGCAATCAAAGAAGAAGTCAGGCTGGCATATAAAGGAACACTCACAATACCGGACGACAGCGAGATTATCGAAATCTAAGGCCTCCCGCGCGATTCACCATCCACAATACCCGATGCAATAATATGCGCCATCCTTATCGCCTCAGGAACCGCGCCTCTCACAGAAGTTTTCTTCAATATCACCTTCGCTTCATCCACACTAATACCTGCACACTGAAAATATATAGGCTTACCATTAATCTCAACAGACCTCACTTCCCCTGCACGCTCAACCATACCAAACCTTTCCTCATAGCAGTCAAGATTCTTAAGCGCAGAAACAAACCACATACAATCGGGTTTGTTAGAAGTAACTGCAATCACAACCTTCCCAGTCTCCTCACATACCCTGTGTATATCAACCAGGTTAAACCCTGCAACCGCAAGGCCATCAAAAAGAATCACGCGCAACTGGTCGCAATGCCTCGACTTATTGATCAGATCAATAATCTTATCTGTAGCATCAAGCCCATCTATAGTCACATAAGTACTCAACACCCCATCAAGATATTCACGCGCCCGAAGAATCACGCCGACAACAAGCGCCTTGTTGCCCTTGATGTGCACAAAAGGCCCGTCATCAAATCCTATAACCCTTATTTCCTTTTTTATATTCAGTTCAGACACCCGATAGGATATAAAATCATAGAACCAGACTCTCACCACTCATCTCCTTCGGTTTTTCAACACCCATAATATCAAGCACAGTAGGCGCAACATCCTTCTGCCCGCCGTTCTTAAGCTTTATTCTCTTAAGGCGCTCATCACCTGAAATCACAATAAACGGCACAGGATTAGTAGAATGAGCAGGCTTTGGCTTGCCATCAGGATACAGTTTATCCTCTGCACTCCCATGGTCCGCTGTAACAACAACCACATAACCATTCTCAAGCCCCGCACGCACAACCTTATCCAGGCACACATCAACAACCCCGACACACTTAACTATTGCCTCCTTAACAGCAGAATGCCCCACAAGATCGCAATTAGCGAAATTCATCAAAATAAAATCAAATTCCTTCTTCTGAATCTCCTTCACTGCCGCAGAAGCAATCTCATACGCAGACATTTCCGGCTTCAGGTCATACGAAGCAACTTTCGACGAAGAAATCATTACCCTCTCCTCACCATCATTCGGATCCTCAACCTGCGAATTGAAAAAATACGTAACATGCGCATATTTCTCAGTCTCTGCCAACCTTAACTGTTTCAGCCCGTGCTTTGCTATAACCTGCCCAAGATTATTTTCAACCCTATGCTCCCTGAAAGCAACAGGACAATCAATAGCCTTATCATACCTGGTCATCGTCGTAAACATGACATCCAAAACAACATTCCTTTTGAAAGCATCAAAATCCTTCAGCAAAAACGCATTCACAAGCTGCCGGGGCCGGTCAGTCCTGAAATTAAAAAAAAGCACAGAATCATTATCCTTGATTGTCCCTATCGGCACACCGGCATCATCAACAATGACCGTAGGCTGGATATAATAATCCGTCTTATCTCCTCTCTTATACGCATCTTCAATCGCCTGTGTCGCGCTCTTTGCCTTAAACCCAATCCCTTGCGTCAATGCATTATATGCCTTCTCAGTCCTGTCCCAATTAGTATCCCTATCCATTGAATAATACCTTCCAATCACAGTTGATATCCTCCCACCACCCATCTCCTTTGCCTTACTCTCAATAATATCCACATACTTCCTCGCAGACTTCTCTGCCACATCTCTACCATCAGCATAAAAATGAATAAACACATCATTAACCCCGCGCTCCTTCGCCATCTCCATCAGCGCAAGAAGATGATTCGTATGCGCATGAACACCCTCATCAGAACACAGCCCCATAAGATGCAGCCGCGAATTATTTTTTCTAGCATACTCAATAGCATTCAACAGCGCCTCATTCTCAAAAAACGTCTTATCCTCAACAGCATTATTGACACGCTGAAACATCTGCCAGACAATCCTCCCCGCCCCCATATGAAGATGCCCTACCTCAGAATTCCCCTGCGCACCGTCTGGAAGCCCAACCGCAAGCCCGGATGCCTCATTTTCACAATGCGGATACTTCTTAAGAAACCCGTCAAAATGATGCGTATCTGCAAAAGAGATATAATTGCCCGGACCCGCAGGCGCTATACCCCACCCGTCTGCAACCACTAAAATAACCTTCTTCTTAGGCAACATACATTACTCTTGAACACTCAATTTTTTATATAGTTAAGGTCATTACTAAAAGTAAACAAATAAAAGAATAAATCCAAAACAACAATTACATTTAAAAAGGTTTGTCCATAAAATTAAGAGATAATCAAACAACAATACGCAAAATAAATCACAAGACAGCAGTAAAATAAGAAAGCACAGCAAAGACAACAAATAATCTTGCTTCTCATCTGTTATAAGACGCCCATGGTGTATAAATGGACAAACGCAAAGATTTGCCGACAGGATTAAAACCACCAAAAGTCATAACAGTGGTTGTGGAAGCGACAAAAGACTCAAGAAACACATACAACGTCAACGGAATGTTTACAAGATTGGAAAACGTGCTTTATTCATCAATCACATACCCTTGCGACTACGGATTTATCCCAAAAACAATGTGGGAAGATGGAAAACCATTACGCGCCATAATCCTCACCGAATATCCGACATTCCCTGGATGCTTGGTTGATGCTGTTCCCATAGGGCTTTTAAAACTAAGCGTAAACGGCGTGCGAAAAGACAAGCTGCTTGCAGTTCCCCTAAATGACCCCGAATACAAAGAGATAAGAGACATAAAAAAAGTATCAGAACACAACTTAAAAGAAACAGAAGAATTTTTCAAAAACTATAAAAAACCAAAAACAGACACCATAAAAATCATAGGCTGGAGCGGCGCAAAAGACGCTTTGCGCGCAGTCACCCATGCAATGAAGATATATGACAGAAAAAATGAATAGAAGGGAATACCATGTTTGAGATAATGACACTTGAGGACTCCATCCGCGTATCGCCGGAACACATAGGGATGAACAAAAGCGAATCAATAATGAAAGGTCTGGCAGCAAAATACGAAAACAAAATTGTGATGGAATTTGGAGTAGTGCTTGCTGTAACAGAAGTGCTGGAATCCACCGGCGGAGCAATTGAAGTTGAAGATGCAGGCATACACTATAATGCCAAATTTAAGGCAATGGTATTTGTACCCAAACTACACGAAGTCGTTGAAGGCAATGTAGTCGACATCACAGAATTTGGCGTGTTTATCAGGTTCGGACCAATTGACGGAATGTGCCACATATCACAGATTGTAAATGATTATATCAACTACGACCGAAAAACAGGCATCTTAGCTGGCAAGGACTCCAATAAAAACTTGAAACCGGGAGACATCGTAAGAGCAAGGATTATCGGGGTAAGTCTCGATAAAAAAGAGATAAACAAAATAAATCTGACTATGAGACAGCCAGGACTGGGTGCAATCGAATGGCTTGAAGCCGAAAAAAAAGCGAAACTGAAAGCAAAAAACAAGCCTGAAAAAGATGCAAAAGAACCAGTTAAAAAAACCAAGAAGTGATGATTCATGTCTGAAAAAGCATGCAAGATATGCCGTAGAATTACAGAAGAAAAAGAATGTGAAGTCTGCAAGAACAAAGAACTTACAAGGAACTGGAAAGGCGTATTCATTGTATATGACCCGGAATCTGTAATGGGTATAAAAGCAGAATGCACTGTACCCGGAAGATATGCTTTGCAGATATTCTAATAATGAACAGGGATTGATGTATATGGAAATAAACATAATTGATGACAAAAAAAACCCTCTTCTTTCAAGAAGAGAGATAATCTGTATGGTTACAAAAAAAGGAACCACGCCAAGCAAGAATGACATTGCCACAGAAGTTACCAACGAACTTAAACTCAAAAAAGAGTGCGTTTTCGTTGACAGGGTTTACCAGAAATATGGAAGGCCGACAAGTGAAGTACATGTAAGAGTGTACGACAAAAAAGAATTAGTACCGGGATACGAAAAACCAAAGAAAGACGCAGACAGCGCTGAAGCTAAAAAAGAAGGCGAAAGCAAAGCACCAGAAAAAGCAAAAGAGGCGCCTGAAAAGAAAGAAGAAGTGAAAGAGGAAAAAACCCCTGATGCTGAAAAGAAAGAAGAAGTGAAGGAAGAGAAAAAAGAGGAGCCAAAAAAAGAAGAAAAGGCACCAGACACAGAAAAAAAAGAAGAAGCATCAAAAACAGATGATACTAAAAAAGAATAACTAGGTGAATATTATCGCAAAAAAAGCAAAAAGTAAAGGGCGCGGAAAAAGTCCACAATTATGGAAAAACTACGACATCAAAGACGGTCGCGCTGTTCTGAAGAACAAAAAGTGTCCGAAATGCAAGAAACTGCTCGCAAACATGAAAAACAGGATATACTGCGGCGGATGCGGATACACTGAAATCAAGAAGGTATAAGTTATATTCAGTTCCTTTATGTCAACAACCATCCAAATATACCCATCGACACATTCTATAGCATATTATATAGAAAAGCATCAACTCAAATTAATTAGTATCTTCACAATACACCATATCGGTTAGATTATAATGACTACGCCAAGAATAATTTCCTCAAATGACTGCCAGCACCACACCCCCTGGTACATTGAAAAAGTAGACCACACACAAAGCACAGGACACTCTTTTGGGATTAGCGATACAGAGACCTTGTATCAAGCTGCAGTTAACAATGCGCTTAAAAATGCAACCGCCAATACAGATTTCGCAGTAGTATCTGACGTAACACAGATACCCGGTTATTGCAAAGTTTCCCTGAATCTCTACAGAAAATCATCATAACCAAATTCAGAATAACGACACAGAACCAAACAATATAAACCTATCCATCCATAAAAAAACACATGCTATCACTAGGAATCGAAGGAACCGCCCACACATTAGGCATAGGCATCATAGACGACAAAGGAAACATCCTCTCAGACGTCAAATCAAGCTTCTTCCCACCCAAGGGCATCCACCCAAGAGAAGCAGCAGAACACCACGCAGAAGCTGCGCCAAAACTACTGAAAGAAGCCCTCAATGAAGCCAAAATCAACCCGGAAGACCTAGACATCATCTCATTCTCACAAGGACCCGGACTCCCACCCTGCCTGCGCATCACAGCAACATTCGCAAGAGCCCTGTCTCTAAAACTCAAAAAACCGCTTGTTGGCGTAAACCACTGCATATCACACATTGACATCGCAAAACTCCTGACAAGCGCAAAAGACCCAATCGTCCTCTACGTCTCCGGCGGCAACTCACAGGTCATAGGATTCAGCTGCAACAAATACCGCGTATTCGGAGAAACACTCGACATCGCCATAGGAAACGCAATAGACAAATTCGCAAGAGAATGCGACCTCGGATTCCCCGGCGGTCCCATAATTGAAAAACTCGCAAAAAAAGGCAGATACATCAAACTCCCATACACAGTAAAAGGCATGGACTTCTCTTATTCAGGACTGGTCACAGACGTCACAAGAAGACACAACTCAGGCGCAAAACTTGAAGACCTCTGCTTCTCCTTCCAGGAACACGCCTTTGCAATGCTCATAGAAGCAACAGAAAGAGCACTCGCACACACAGAAAAGCAGGAAGTCCTCATCACAGGCGGCGTCGCCGCAAACAACAGGTTCAAAGAAATGCTCTCTGACATGTGCAAAGAAAGAGACGCAAAATACTTCGCATGCCCCATGAAATACGCAGGCGACAACGGCACAATGATAGCATGGAGCGGAATCCTGAACTACAGAAACAAAAAAACACTAGACATCAAAGACAGCAAAATATTGCCCAAATGGCGCGTCGACGACTGACAGAATAGATTCTGCCTAAAATTCAGAACCTCAACCATCACTCATACTCCCCTTTCTTATACATAAAAACCGTAAAATCATGCGGCAGGTACGTATGATCAAACTTAAGATTACGCGTCACAGTAGCGCAATAACGCAGCACCTCAAACGGATCAAAATAGTATGTATGCTCCGTCTTCTTATCCTCATCACCTAAAACACTCGTCATATTAAAAGCGACACCGATATTCGCAATCTCATAAGCTTTCCTTATCAACTTCTTTGCTATATCCTCAGTATGAGGAGTCCGAAGATTAAGCGGACCGCACATAACAACATAATCAAAAGACAACTTCTCAGTACACGTAAGAACATCAAGCACCTTAAATTCAGTATTATCCAATACAGTAGTGTTCTTTGCAATATCGATCATCTTTGGAACAACATCAGTACCAAGATATTTCTTATACTTTACACCACTCTCAATTACCTTCGGCGCAAAATCACCTCTGCCGCAGCCGATATCCAAAATAGTCTTGCCATTCATATCACCGACCTTAAAAAGCGCATTAAAACGCAAATCCTGTGACAACTCACTGCCATAGCCCATAATACCAATACCCGGTCTGTCCTTTATCCATTTATCATAATTCTTAATTACAAATTCTGTATGCATCATATTTATTACCCCTATATCTATAAACTCATCATGGCTTCGACAACACCGAATCTAAATCGATATCATCTGTCAGACTGCCATTATCAATCAAATGCTTATGCCATTGATTACCGGTACTTTCAAGCCCGATGTTTATCGCATAATCCATTATAGAAGATATAACAGATTCCGCGCTTTTGACCTTCTTCAGGGAAGACAACTTTCTTGCAAGCGCTCGCACATCACAACTCTTGCGGATATTGTTCTTCTCTGCAATCAACTTACTGCGCTCATGCCCTGAATCCGCGCGCTTTATTAACACATCAATCGCATTCATCTTGTCATTCACCGAACTCATCTCATCCTCTACACCCTCAATAGTCTCATCAACAGTAAGCCCACGACACACGCTTTTTTTGTATAGTTCACACGACAGCTGGGCAAACCCAGAGTAATTCTCCCTTGGCCGCCATATCGCAATAGGTGGAAAATTCGTACGCATCTCACCTGCAATATATCTTGCATCTTTCAGGTAGCATTTGCCTGCAAGCGCACCCCCCACATACATATTCACCGCAAGCCCTTCAAAAAATACAAGCGTCATCGGTCTTGCTCTCGCAGATATATTCTTCGAAATCTTTGAAAAATCACGGGACAACATGCCTTTATCAAACGAAAACGCATGTACTTTGCCGCATGCCGGACACCGGCCAGACAACATCAGCTTACCCTTATCCTCCATAATCTCAAGCTCAACCTTGCCAAGACACTCGCAATGATACCAGAAAGGAGCTATCTTCATCGCCTCTCTTGCAGCATTGACATTATTAAGACATGCACGATATTTTTCATGATTTTCAAGCAGATACAGGAACTCATTATCGAAAATTTGTTGACAATCAGTAAAAAGTGCGAAAAGAGTACTATGATTAAAGTAATTATTAGTTATTTTTGAGAGCATAATTGCATTGAACTCTGCAAAATTACGCGCAGATTCATTTGAACTATTAACAACATCAACAAATTCTTCATAATTACGAAAAAGAGACTCTTTGTTTTCAGAAGCAATAGCATAGCCATAACTCTCAACTAAATTCATACAAAGTTTCATCCATTCCTCTGTATCTGTCCTCCACTTCGCGATATCAGACCACGCTGGCTTCGGGACCGCAGCATGAATTTTCTTCTCATACCCCTTCTTCAACGGATACGACAACTCAAAAATACCATTCTTATGAAAAATACTCGGCAATTGCGTCATTTTCAGCCAAGGCCACGACGAGGCAATATCCTGATTGGCTATGCCATAAAATTCAACTACCTCAACACCACTCATCTTTTTCAGCTTCTCTTTTACAGCATGCATAAGCGTAGTTTTCCTCACGACCCCCGAATACGGCATAAAATTAGTCTGGTGCGCAGTCATCAGAAATACACATTCCTCCTTGCTGCGCAGGACATCAAGCTTCTGCTGAACCCCGGGTGTCAGCGTACCGGAAGTCCTGTGGAACTTCTCGATATGCTGTGCAAGTTTTTTCCTGTTTGTAAGCACCCGCCTCTTCCATGCAGAATCCGAATCCCCTCTTTTCTTGGTATTAAGATAAGATCCATACACTGCATCAGCCAATTGGTCTACAGTCTCATAAGCAGAAGTTATTGAACATACATCCATAGCATCACAGTTTTTTTTCAGGAAATCCCTCATTCACAAGCTTGCTTACCTCAAAACACTCAGCATACTTCGCACGCATCTGATATCCCCTATACTGCGCGCGCGCAACTATTGCACCAATTATATCCTCAGTATATTTCTCAATCTGCGATTCATGAGCACGAACAGCATCCATTTTTTTGTCCATGTACTCACTCACGTCTATATACACCTGTGGCTTAAAACCAGAAAAGCATGACGAATGTGGAATACCTTCCTCCCACATAAGCACCCTTTTTGCGCACCTTGCAGCTGCAAGAACAGACCCGCTCACTCTCCGGTGATCCTGATTCGTATGGCTGTACCAATGCGTATACACAGTATCAATACCATGATTATTAATAATTGACTCAAGCTCAGAAATTATCTCGTGGTTGCATGGTATATCAAGTGCCTTGTAATTAAGGATATAGAGCTTTGCACCAATTATAGATGCTGCCTTTTTTGCTTCAGATACAGCATTCTCCCGGCTCCTTATAAGTTCATTGTTGTGATTTATCGTCGCGCCATCCGACACAGACACCATCACAACCTCATCCCCCTGCGCAATGTGTTTCAACAGAGTACCTGCACAATTGAACTCTATATCATCGGGATGCGCGCATATTGCAATTACATTCATTTAAATTCCTCCTATAGCTATTGATTGTCTCCAGAAGCCCGGTGTTTATATTGTATCTGGGCTCCCAGTCAGTTAATTTTCTGATTTTCGCGTTATCACTTAATTTGCTTTCTATATCAGTAGGACGCCTTATCGGCACATGCATTATCACCGAATCAGAACCTGAAAGTTTTATTATAGTTTCAGCAATGTTTTTAATACTCGTACACTTGCCGGAACCAATATTATATACTCCCCTAAGCTCACTTTCAGTAAGTTTTATTGTAGCATCAACCGTATCATCTATATACATAAAGTCACGCAACTGGTCGCCAGGCCCATAAATTTTTATCGGCTCATTACTGAGGGCCTGCACCACCATATTAGGAATCACATAGCCATTGAAACTCTGGGATTTGCCATATACATTAAAATACCTTGCAGCCACACAGCTAATCCTTCCCTCACCATCATATTGTTCACACATCTTTTCGCACTCATATTTTGCCATTCCATAGTTTGTATTTGGCATTATAGAATCACTCTCTTTCATAGGCAAGTCACGGGAAGAGTACTTGCCATAGCATTCAGATGATGATGCCAAAAAGAATCGTTTAACCTTATGCTGCATACACTTTTCAATAAGCATCTTCGTACCGTTGACCTCAACATCCCATGTCTCTTTCGGCATAGACATAACGCGATCAACACCGACAACAGCCGCCAGGTGATAAACAGTAGTTATGCCAGACAGCACTTCATCCAGGATTTTCTCATCCCGTACATCACCATTTACTACATCAAGCTTCTTTGCATCTGTAGAGACAGGAATAAAACGATCTGCCTTACCAACAGAAAAATTGTCAAGAATGACAATGTGGACATTGTCCTTTGCCTCCAGCAGTTTCCGTACCACATGGGACCCGATAAACCCAGCTCCACCGGTCACCAGTATTTTCTCTTTAATTGTTGCGTTCATTTTCTCCAGTTCCTCCGTCCGATTATAAGATCTATTAAAAAGCGGAATGTCACATAGATATCCAAAAACAAGTTGACAATACGAAGCGGAAGCGTCACAGCACATATCTTAAGAAAATGCCTTTTAGACATTTTTGGCTCAGACATCCGCAATACAGCCATGTATACTATAAACTCTATCATGATCGTGAGAAAAGCATACCAGTAATCAAACCAGACAAGATATACAAGAGCCAGGGGATATGTGATCTTTTCAAAAATAGGCGGAAGTATTACCCAGCCTATAGCAGGCCTGTTTTTTTTGCGTTTAAGGGCAAATGTCATGTTTCTGAAATAGTATGCACTCTGGAGAAATGAAGATGTCCATAAGAAAAGCTGTCTCGGCAGCCTGTCAACACGGGGCTCAGCACTTATCATCTTTGCATCCGCAATTTGTACATTTTTGTAGCCCCCATTTACAAGCGAGAATCCAATGAATATATCCTCAGACGTCGTAAGATTATCGCCAAGTGTACTCTCATAAATCTCAAATTGGCTCTTTAGAAGTTTCCTGTCATACAACACACCGCAGCCTATAGGAAAAAGAGTCGTACCATAGACACGCAATGCGCAATCCTTCGAAAAGTACTGGTCCGTAAGATACAGTGCTTCACGGTATCTCTCAACTGGCCAACGAAGCAGGTAATATTTTATTTTCTCCATAGGGCGCATTTTCACTTTACTTTTATAGTGCATGACAAGTTTTCTTGAGATAGGATAATGTTTTGTAAGAAGCATCTTAAACAGCGTTTTCAACTGCTCTTTTCTCGAGAACGGCGTAACAGTACCATAACTGCACCCTGTTTTTGGATCCGAATGTGCCCTGACGATTTTTTCAATATATTCCGGATCTGAAAGTATCGTATCTGCATCAAGCACCATAATTTTATCCGTAGTTGCCATTCTCGTTGCGAACTTTACACCAGGTGTCTTGCCGTACGACGTTTTGTGGCCATATAACTCAATCTCAATGTCCTTTATCAAAAAGTTCATTTTCCGCACTACTTCAACAGTATTATCTTTCGAACCATCGTCAATTACATATACTTTTTCAACAGGATACGTCTGCATTTCAAGTGACGCCAAAGCATATTGTATGCGCTGCCCTTCGTTTTTTGCAGGAATCACGACACTGAGAGTTGGCTTATAATCTGTCTTGGCAGGCAGAACATACGGTTTCTTTTTGAGCTTCGCAAAAGCCCCGAAAAGTATTTGCGAGCCGAGTATAGGTACTAATATTGGCATCCCCATATCTCCTCACCGCCCGATTCCTGCGTATTTTATGTGCATTTTCACAAATTCGCTCTTGTCAAACATATTCCTGCCGTCCAGTACAGATGCCTTAGGCGCAAGCTTTCGAAGAACAGTCACAGGCATGCCCTTTATGCCTTTGTGAGATGTTGTGGTAATTATAAGTTCCGCGTCTTTTATTGTGTTTTCGAAAGTGTCTGTCTTTATCCATTCTACTTTATCGACATGCGAATCATGAGCTACGATATTTGTATAACCAATGCTCCTTATCTCATCAACAATCGCCTTTGCCGGAGTGTTTCGCATATCCGAAGTACCATTTTTATATGCAAGACCGAGTATCGCTATCTTCGCACCATTTGGTTTTCCGCCAAGAAGCATATTCGCCTTGCGCGCCGTGTATGCAGGCATTTCATCATTTGTCTTTCTTGCTGTTTTAATCAATTCCGAAGTATAACCCTTTTTTTCAAGTTCATGTATGAGAAACCATGGGTCATCAGGAAGACAATGACCGCCTACACCACATCCGGGCGAGATATTGTAAAAGTTCCATTTTGTGGAAGCAGCCTCGATTACCTTTGTGACATCTGCGCCTAGTATGTCACAGATTTTTGCGAACTCATTTACAAGAGCAATATTCACATCCCTCTGTATGTTCTCCAGAAGCTTAGTGAGTTCCGCTTCCTTTATTGTTGGCGTCTTGTAGACTGAAGGAACAATCTGGCCATAGATACAGGCACATGCACAAGCACTCGCATCATCCATGCCGCTCACGACTTTCGCAATGTTTTCTATCCTATGATCTTCATCACCCGGGTTGACACGCTCCGGTGAATAGCCGAGACCAAAATCCTGCCCTGCCCTTAAACCCGACACAGATTCAAGGGTCTTCCTGAATAGCCCCTCCGTTGTGCAAGGTCCTACTGTTGATTCAAGAATGACAAGACTGCCTTTTTTTAGGTTCGCTCCAACAGCTTT
>JAFCBW010000077.1 GCA_017610525.1 Candidatus Nanohalarchaeota archaeon
CGGTTAATCCCCTCCTCATGCAGCGCAACATCATCAGCCCCGAACTTCCCGATAATGAACTTCTCACCCTTCGCCTTCATGATATCCTCCTCAATACCACCCACAGTAGTAACAATAACATCAACCATCCCAACCTCAACAAGCTGCGCAAAAAAACCCCGCAGCCCTGACGTCACCATATTAGAAGTAAACGTAAAAAAAATCTTAGCCCCTGCCTTCTTCATCTTGACAATAGTCTGGACCGCCCTCTCAAGCTCAACACTCTGGAACCCCACCTTGCCAAGCCCCTCGGCAAGCTCACAGGCGCTCATGCCCTTTTTCCACCTAAAATCGCGCACATATTCCATATAAATCACATACTGCTATATATACATCCATAAATAACAGAATTATTTATTAAATCTTTGTAATTTAACTGAAACTAATGGAAAACAACAACAATAATTATGCATTAGAAAGATTACTTGGAACATTATTTGGTGTTTGTGTGACACTGACAATTCTTCCAACATTTCAGGAACTTAATGAGATTATACCTTTACAGGAAATATCATTTGTTGTCGGAATTCTTATCGTTCTTGGAATGGGTATCATTTCATGGAAAAAAGATAAACTACAAAATAAATAGAATCGGATATTTATCCTATCTTCTCATCAATCAGCAAATCCAACTCTTCAATAAGTCTCATACACTTCTCTATCGCTTCCTGCGCAATATCAAAATCCATCCGCCTGCCATAATAAACAAGAGAATTTCTCTTGAACCTGCAATCATCAAACAATCTGAACAAATCATCCCTATTCAAAACATCGCGCAAATAATATCCAAGACAAATATGATTCCGGACATTAAACCCATCCAAAATAACAAGACTATGAACTATCTCCAAAAGACAGGAATAATATCCTTCAAATACATAACAGGCATTGCTTTCTTTGATAGTGTTCTCCTTCAAAAACTCATTCCTTCCATGTGCTGTCTCAACCAACGACCTCGCCTTTGCCCTGTCAGGACTGACCTTCAACGACCAGTTCGCATCAATACATTCCTCCCAGGAACTTTCCCTTCTCTCCTGCACTCAGAACACCTCCACAAACCCATTAATCACAACACCATTCAAAATATTATTAGCAAGCTCCTTATTCCCAACATCACTAATCTTCTTATACTGGAAAAACTGCAACTTCCGCATAAGTTTCTTCTCAAATATCTCAACATCCTTGGTACTAACACTATTTTTTGGACACTCAATATAAACATCAACATCACTTCCCTCAACATCCTCTCCCCGGGAGTAAGACCCGAAAACAACAATAGCAGGATTACTATACTCCCGAACCAGAAACTCAACCAGGCCGCATGAAAAAAGAGAATAAACATTAAACAATTTCTTTCGAACAAGAAACTCCCGCGCCCCCCTGTCAGCCATATAAACCTTAACACCAGCAACAACAGCGCTCTTGAGTATCTTCTCATCCTCAAGCTCCTTGGCATAACGGATCGCAGACGGCAGCGCCACCCCGACATCGCGCTCAATATGCCTCACGCGCAGCTTCGCAGTCGGGTGCACGAAAAAATACTCTTTTATTTTCTCTTTGATATCTTTTGTTCTCATATGATATCTTATGGTGTCAATTGATATTTAAAGTTATCGAATAACTGAATAACCCACACATATAGCAGAAATCACAAACTATGCCATCTACTTACTAATAGCATCCGCAGGACAAGCCTTGATACACTCCCCGCAATCAGTACACTTATCATTCACAACAGGCACCCCATCCTTCTCCTCAAGCGCACCGGTAGGACATACACTGATACACGCAAGGCACCTCAGACACTTCTCTTCATCAATCTTTATCATACAATCACCCCTTCATCTATTACTATTATATCCAATTATTCGCTGCGATAACTTAAATGCTTTATGCATGTTGTAATTATACATGCAAAAAATCATCCAGATTAGCGAATCAGTAAACAATAAGACAATCATTCCTGTATGTGTTATAATCTCCCTTTAAGCCGCATATAAAATCCAATCCATGACTCATCTTCTTCCCTTTCGAAAGACTCATATCCTGCTGACCTGATTTCCTCTAAAACATCTTCAAAACTACCATTAATCAGATAACTCTCTCCCCCATCACACAGCTTTAACGGGTTTGGATTGATGTCAACAATAAATTCAACATTATCCGTAATTTTTGCGATGCGCTTTTGTCCATTATATAAAATATATCCTTCACTCTTCTCTGGATTTAGAATATAAGTTGTATTGGGAACAATTCCAAGTGTAGTCAATCCAAAATTAGATGCTATAGTTAGCGCCGTTATTAAATAGAAAAATTTGACAAATAATCAATGGGCGCTAATCTATCCGGGTGAATCTTCGATTCACTGGATCCTAAAAATCTTCAGATTTTTAAGGATATGGCGAAGACATTTGTCCAATTAATTACGTCTTCGACTATATGTGTTTTCTTCCATCAATCAGCCATGGGCTTTGCTCCGTAATTTCTTCTATCGGAATAGCCCCGCTATAAACATGATAGTCTCCTTGAAACTCTGAATCTTCGAAAAATGGAAGTATACTATCCCCCACTAACTTCCAGTTACCACGCCAGCCGTCAGATAAATGATCTTCAGACGAAATATATTCTCCTTCATACAAATAAACACAAGGCATAAAGCACAATCTCTTGCAAATCTTTAAAAACGTTTTTATAGATGAAGAAAGTATAATTATGTGATGTGATAGGAAATGCAGAAAATACAAAAAGAGTTTTGGGATGATATGAAATGGGGCAGAAATCACCGCTCAGAGTTTTTGGACAAATACCCAAATCAATAGGTTGCAATCGTCAACAAGAAAGTAGTCAGCCATAACAGTAATCTAAGCAAAGTTGAAGAAATAGCAAAATACAAGACCCATAAAAAGATAATACCTATTCGGTTCATAGATACCACAGAACAGAATTATGCTATCGTTAATGCAGATAACTAAACAATCCAAAATGAAGTGTAAAAAATGAAAGCAACAGTAATAACCCGCGACAAAACAGCAGAAAAAAGAATAGAACAAAAACTCATAAATGCATCCTTCATCCTCTGCAAATCCACCCCTGAAATAATCTTCATCCACGGCGGCGACGGCTCGCTAGTCCGCTCAGAACGGCTCTACCCCGGCATCCCAAAAGTCGCCCTAAAAGGCAGCCCCACCTCAAAAACCCACTTCTACGACGAATCCCTCCTCGACACAATCCTCACAAAAATAACCCAAAAAGACTACACAATAAAACAATACACAAAACTGACCGCAAAATACAAAAACACCACACTAGAAGCCCTCAACGAGATACAGGTCCACAACAAAAACCCCGGCATAGCAATAAGATTCAACCTCTACATAAACCAAAAACAGACCCACAAAAACATAGTAGGCGACGGCGCACTAGTCGCCACCCCATTCGGCTCAACCGCATACTACTACTCAACTGGCGGCGAGCCATTCGACAAAGGCATCGGCATCAGCTTCAACAACCCCCACCAAAGAATCAAAAACTATATCTTGCCTGACGACTCAACAATCACAATAGAACTAATCCGTGGCGACGCACTCCTCATACGCGACAACGACAAAAAAATGTTCCACATGAAACCCAAAGACAAAATAACCATCAAAAAAAGCAATAACATCGCAAGATTTTTAAGGTTTCCCGGACTATAAGCACGACATGAGCGACATAATGCAGGAATCCCTCGAACAGCACAAAAAACACAAAGGAAAAATCGAAGTCACAAGCAAAGTCCCCCTTGAAACAAAAAAAGACCTCAGCCTATACTACACCCCCGGCGTAGCCCAGCCCTGCAAAGAGATACACAAAACCCCTTCTACAGTCTATGACTACACCTCAAAAGGCAATCTTGTAGCAGTCGTCTCCGACGGCTCAGCAGTTCTCGGCCTTGGAAACATCGGTGCAAGCGCAGCCATCCCCGTCATGGAAGGCAAATGCGTCCTCTTCAAAAAATTCGGAAACGTAGACGCATTCCCAATCTGCATAGAATCACAGGACCCAGACACAATAATCAACACAGTAAAACTGATCGCCCCCGTATTCGGCGGCATAAACCTCGAAGACATATCCGCCCCAAGATGCTTCGAAATAGAAAAACAACTAAAAGAACAACTAGACATCCCCATCTTCCACGACGACCAGCACGGCACAGCAATAGTAGTAGCCGCCGGCATCATCAACTCCTTAAAGATAGTCAAAAAAAACATGAAAGACCTGAAAATCACCATCTGCGGCGCAGGCGCAGCAGGCATCGCAGTCACAAAAATACTCATAAATCTGGGCGCAGGCGACATCATCCTCTGTGACAGCAAAGGCATAATCTCAAAAGACAGAACCGGCCTCAACCCCGCGAAAATTGAGATATGCAAAATCACAAACAAAACCGACCGCGCAGGCACCCTAAAAGACGCCATAGAAGGCGCAGACGTTTTCATAGGCGTATCCGCCCCGGGCATAGTAACCGAACAGATGATAGAGGCCATGAACAAAGACGCAATAGTATTCGCAATGTCAAATCCCATCCCTGAAATCATGCCCGACTTAGCCAAAAAAGCAGGCGCAAGAATAATCGGCACAGGCCGCTCAGATTATCCCAACCAGATAAACAATGTCCTCGCATTCCCCGCACTATTCAGAGGCGCTCTGGACGCGCACGCAACAGAAATAAACGAAGACATGAAACTCGCCGCAGCCCGCGCACTTGCAAACTGCATCCCCGAAACCCAACTAAAAGAAGACTACATAATCCCCTCACCACAAGACCCCTTAATACTGGTCGCAGTCTCAGAAGCAGTAAAAAAAGCAGCAAAAGACACATGCGCAGTACGCAAATAATTCTGATATAACTCTACTCAACAAAAAAACACAAAGAGTTAATAATATTTTGAAACAATAGATAATAATGGACAAAATAAAAGTAATACTGGACCGGCGAACAAACACATTGGACGTATGGTTCGATGATTCCCAAAAAGAATTCATCTGCGAAGAAACAGGCGACGAAGTAATACTAAAAAAAGACAAAGACAACAATATAATTGGGTTTGAAAAACTGAATGTCTTAAAACACACAAACAAAAACATACCTATAGAAGTTCTGACAGTTTAAAGCGCATCTTTTCTATTCTGGCGCGCATCCACGAGCAGTTATGTGTAACTTTCAAAAATCATTTAAAAATACCTCTGTGAGCATTCCGATTCGCTGTATAAAAAGTATATAAACAAAGTAACGTAGATTAATTACATGAACAAAAAATATTTCATTATCGCTTCAATTCTATGTGGATTATATATTCCATTTTTAATTTACCAATTTCTGTCAGGGAAACAACATCTTTTTATTTTTGTGTTTAATTACATCCTATATGTGACCGCAATGGTTGGGGCTTATGGTTTAAGCAAAGAATATAATTCCGGTGAATCAATGATTCATGCAGTCTTAAAAAGGCATACGTTCTCTTATCTACTTTCTTTTATTCCACTTGTGATATTATTGGTGCTTGGCAGCACGGTTTTTACCTTTTCAAATATTGATATTCAAAATTGTAAAGCAAGTAGATATCCTGAATCTTGCATAAATCAAATTGCAATAGATAAAAATGACATTACAATCTGTGATAGAACCTATTTTTGGGATGATAAACGTGATGACTGTATTAGTAATTTTGCCAAAGCAGTTGGAGATATTACTATTTGTGATATGGTAGATAAAGAGCTATATTCTGGAGTATCAGAGAGGGATTTTT
>JAFCBW010000078.1 GCA_017610525.1 Candidatus Nanohalarchaeota archaeon
TTTGGTGCTGCTCGCGATTTTCTCATCATCTCATCTCTTTTCTTTTACCTATTCATCGGGTAAGTGTTTGCTATCTCTCCTATATTTACGGGATATGATTTCAGCTTAAGTGTCGTTTCTTTTGTTGATTTTTCTGATTCTATGAGGTTTGATTCTTCCAGAATCTTTATGTGCTTCATGAGCAGGGGATAGCACCCGCCGCTGTCTTCTACGAGGTCTTTTAGTTTTGCGGCACCGTCTCTACATAATGTGAGATATATCTGGAGCCTTGTCGGGTGTGAAAGTGCCTTGTATGTCTCTGCTGTTTTCCTGACTTTTTTCATCAAGTGCATCCTGTGCAGGATGGATTCTAATACCTGTGCGTCGGGACTGGTTTTTTTTGATTCCAGAAGAACATCGTAACTGTTTTTGGAGAATGATATCAGCCCTATACCCATCTCTTTCAGTATTTTTTTCTCGTTTGTGACTGATTGTATCTGCTGTTTTGGGAGCGCGATGTATGTCTTGTGGGCGGCTTGTCGGAAGTGTGAGCATGTGCCGATGGATTCAGGTATCTCTGAAATCCCGGATTTAACGTCGATAACTGTTAACAACTGATTGTCTGAACATACGAAGCAGGCTTCTTTTTTTAGAATCGGTACCCGTGGCATGACTAGGGCAAAGTCTCTTTCCAGTAATTTCTGAAGCAGATTAAGCGAATCATCCATAGAATATTATCTCTTAGATTTTTAACGATCAGTAAAAGCCATAAATTATTGAAGGGACGGCTTTTCCAGATATATCAAGGCAACGTGCCCTGAGCATACAACCACACAAATATATGGCGACAGAAGCATATAAATGTTTGGATATATAACGAGAAAGTTACTTAACTAAATGGTTACTTAACTGAAATATTATGGCTTGTAGGTGTTGATAGAATATATAGTGAAGGCACTAATAAATTGAGCAGAGTGCCTTCCCATATAGATCAAGGCAAATTGGTTTTTGGTTATGTTTGCTCATTTATTTCATGCCTTGACTATAGGAGAAGAAGAATTACTGCTTTAGGTATAATTCGATGTATTCGAAAGCAAGGGATAATGTCCTGTCATCTTTTACGTTTGGGTCCAGGTCTTTTGGGCACCAGAAATCGGCCATGAAAACAATCTTAAGCCCGCCGTCGGTAACAATGCCTGAAGGGATGCTTATTTTTTTTTCTAACTGCGCACTTTTGTCTGCTGTAAAGCTCGCCACACAAGTGTCATTTGCGAAGACAGATATGGGCTTCCCTGCCAAGGCACCAGGCACGAATATTTTTGCGGTTAATTCGTATTCCTTTCCAGGAGATATGTTGAAGTATAAGACAGGATCTTTGCTGTCTTTTCCTGCCCACCGGAAACTGCCATCAGAAGGCCACCAGCCATATTTCAGGGCCTGGTTTTCTTGCTGGGTGCCGGCCATATCTATCCTGCCAAGTTCCAGGTATGTGATGTCAAAAATATTGGAGGAGCCTAAGCTTTTTGATTGTCTGTTTGTAGTTTGGGGAGAATCAAAAATCATGGGATTTGGGGGTAAATTGGAGGATTCCAAGCTTTTTGATTGTTGGTTCATACTTTGTGGACAATCAAAAATATCTGATGATTGTTCTTTTGTTTCCTGGAAGACAGATGGCTGGGCAAAGTCATCCGGGGGGGGATAATTATTGTAGTAACCGGATTGTGGAGCAATCGGGGCGGGTTGAGAAGGTATGGGTGCAGGGGTTTGAGTTTGGGGTTTGGATGATTGGGAAACTAAAATGGAGTTTTGCAGATCATCGAATTCTGCCATGAGCGATTCTAATAGTTCTGTTGCCTGCTTTGTTTTTTCTTCAAGGTATTTGCCTTTTTCTTCCAGCTCGATTATTTTTTGTTCAAGCATTTTTTTAGTTCTAATCATTGAGTTAAAATATAATATCAGAAATTAAAATAAGTTTGCATTTTTGATGTGAATTATCTGTGACTCAGATGATATAAAAAGAAAAAAGAAAAGAGAAGCTTGAACCCGAACAAGGCAGTCATTGCTTTTTTGATTTTTGATTTGGTTCACTCTAATTCAAGGATACGGGACCCGTACGGAATGTGCCTATTTCTACAATATCGCTGACACAGATAAAAAAAATCGCCTGAAATCCGCTATCCCAATCGGAGCAAGCTCCGGGGTATTACGCGGATTTCTAAGCCGGCGATTTTTAGTATTCCCAAGTGATTTATATCCGCAGCAAGCTGCGGGGTATTTACCCACTTGGGAATAAACGTATTTACCAGACAATAATACCAATGAATATTTATTCAAGGCATGTGATTATATGTTCTATGGAGAGTATGAAAGCTATGAAGTCTGTTGTTGTCGGTGATGATTTTTTTGTTGCAGGGTTCCTTTACGGGGGTTTTGATAAGGGGGTTGTGGTGCGGGACAGAAAAGAGGCCATAGGGAAGATTGATAAGATTATTGATGACGGCGATGTCGGGCTGATTGTTGTTTCAAAGGCGCTTGTTGAGGGTGAGATGGAGTATGTAAATGGGATTAAGTGCGACGGCGCAAAGCCGCTTTTGGTTGAGGTACGGGGCTATTAAATAGTGAATAATTAATGGTGTTTATGTTGAATGTGAAATGCAAAAAGATTCGCGGAAAGATCATGAAGGTTGCGGGACCTGTTGTTGTTGCCAAGGAGATGGCTGGCGCAAAGATGTATAATATGGTTGAGGTATCGGATGAGAGGCTGATCGGGGAGGTTATTGAGCTTAAGGGTGATAAGGCAATCATACAGGTGTATGAGGAGACTTCCGGGCTTAAGCCAGGGGATGTTGTTGTTAGTACAGGCAGGGCGCTTTCTGTGGAGCTTGGGCCGGGGATTATCGGCTCTATCTATGACGGGATACAGAGGCCGCTTGAGCTTATCAGGAAGAATAGCGGGATATTTATCAGGAGGGGAGAGAGGCCGGATGCTATTGATAAGAAGAGGAAGTGGCATTTTTTCGGGTGTGTCAAAAAGGGGAATAAAGTTCATGCAGGGTCGATTGTCGGCAGTGTCAAGGAGAGCGGGGCTATTGAGAATAGGATCATGGTTCCGCCGGATGTTTCCAGCGGGGTTGTGCGCAAGATAGGGGATGGGAAGTTTTGTGTTGATGATGTTGTATGTGAGATTGATTGTGCGAATGGTGCTAAAAGGAGCATCACTATGTGCCATGTGTGGCCTGTGAGGGAGAAGAGGGGTTATGCCAAAAAGTTTGCGCCAAGGGAGCCGCTGGTTACAGGGCAGAGGGTTGTTGATATGTTTTACCCGGTTGCAAAGGGCGGCACTGCGGCAATTCCCGGGCCGTTCGGGGCAGGGAAGACTGTTACTTTGCACCAGATCGCGAAGTGGGCTGATGCGGATATCATTGTTTACGTGGGGTGCGGGGAGAGGGGTAATGAGATGACTAATGTGCTTGAGGAGCTGCCTAAGCTTGTTGATAAGAATACGGGTAAGCCGCTTATGGAGAGGACTATCTTGATTGCGAATACGTCGAATATGCCGGTGGCTGCGCGTGAGGCGTCTATATATACCGGTGTGACTATTGCAGAATATTACAGGGATATGGGGTATTGTGTCGCGCTTATTGCTGACAGTACGTCGCGGTGGGCTGAGGCTATGCGTGAGATTTCGTCCAGGCTTGAGGAGATGCCAGGGGAGGAAGGGTACCCTGCTTATCTTTCGTCGAGGCTTTCTGAGTTTTACGAGAGGAGCGGGCTTGTTGAGACTTTGAGCGGGAAGATGGGCAGTGTGTCTATTATCGGGGCTGTGTCGCCGCAGGGAGGGGATTTTTCTGAGCCTGTGACGCAGTGTACTGTGAGGGTCACTAAGTGTTTCTGGGCGCTTGATGCTAAGCTTGCGGATATGCGGCATTTCCCGGCTGTGAACTGGAATAAGTCTTATAGCCTGTATGCACGTGTGCTTTCGGGGTGGTATAAGGAGAGGCTTTCTGATGACTGGAGCCATGCGCGCGCTGAGCTTGTCAAGATCCTTAAGAAGGAGTCGGAGTTAAAGGAGGTTGTGCAGCTTGTGGGGATGGATGCGCTACCTTATCGCGACCAGTTGACGATGCTTGCGGCGAAGATCATAAGGGAGGATTTTTTGCAGCAGGATGTGTTCCATAAGAATGATAGTTATTGCAGTGTTGATAAGCAGATGAAGATGATGAATGTGATCCTGAAGTTCTATGATGAGGGCAATAAGGTTTCGGGGGATATCAAAAAGATCAGGGAGATGGATTGCGCGCGGAGGATTGCGCTTCTGAGGTATGCGGATGAGGAAAAGGTGGATACTGAGTATAAGGGTATTGTCAAGGGGATTGCGGATGAGTTTTCGAAGATTGGCGGGTGAATGAGGCTGTGGTTTTGAATGGATGAACGTGAGTTTGAGCAATTGTTGAGAGAGAAGGAGAACACGGTTCTTGATTTTAAGTTAGAGTTGCCAGAGCCTAAAAATGTTGCGCAGTTAGTTGTTGCTTTTTATAATTCGTGCGGCGGGAGGATTGTTGTTGGTGTTGAGGATGATAGCAAGAATGCTGTTGGATTGAAAGATGCTCAAAGGGTTGAACATAAATTTGTCCAGATTATCAGGCACTGGTGCAAACTGGATGTGGATCCGGTAATTGAATTTGTGAAATATCGCGGCAGGGATTTTATTGTGATTCACTGCCCTAAGGGCAAGGATACACCTTATTTTGTCAGGGGTGAGCATACGCCACGGGTGAGGATCGGGTCTTCTAATATGTGCGCAAACAAGGAAGAGATTGCAAGGCTTTACAGGGAAGGGTCGCAAATATCACAGGATGTTTATGGTGTTGAAAATGCAGGTCTTGAGGATATGGATATTGAGAAAGTCAAAGATTATCTTGGTAAAAGCAAGCTTACGAAGAAATTGAATAAGGATTACCTGATTGAACTTATGCTAAAGGAGCATTTTGTTTGTAGAGAGAAGGGCAATATTGTCCCTACTGTTGCAGGTATTTTGCTGTTTGGGAAGAATACGTATCTGAATCTTCATCATAGTGAGGTGAAGGCTGACAGGTATATTGGTGATACGCGAGTGGAGTGGCTGGACAGGAGAGATATTAGAGGCACGTTGTTTGAAGTGCTGGAGGAAATAAAGGAGTTTTTTATGAGGAATATGAGAACTCCTGCTAAGGTTGTTGGGTTTAAGACGGAGGTTCGGACAGAATATCCTATTGAAGCGTTAAGGGAGGCTGTGATTAATGCGCTGGTTCATCGCGACTGGCATAAACAGGAAAATATCCTGATAAGAATGTATAATTCTTTTGTTGAAATCTGGAGTCCAGGTGAATTGTTGAGACCTCTTGTTATTGATGATATTAAAACAAATGAATATGTGCCGGAAACTAGGAATAAGGTTATTGCAGGAGTTTTTGATAATCTTGAAATTATGGATAAAAGAGGTACTGGGTTTTTGAGAATCAGGGAGGATATGGATAAGTGGAATTTGCCTTGCCCGGAGTTTGAGGAGAGGCAGGGGTGGTTTGTGATAAGGTTCAGGAATCCTTATGTTGAGACAATACCTGAAATAGATGAGACTATGTTGAATGAGAGGCAGAAGAAAGCAATGGAATATATTAAGAACAGAGGCAAAATAACAAATAAGGAATATCAGGAGCTATGTGATGTAAACAGAGTCATGGCTTTCAGGGATTTGAGTGAGTTGGTTGAGAAAAAGATAATTGAAAAAGTCGGCAAAACAGGAAGAGGGTCATAC
>JAFCBW010000079.1 GCA_017610525.1 Candidatus Nanohalarchaeota archaeon
ACGGAGTTAAGCTATATGGAGCGACAAATTGTACAATTGAAAATAATAATATCTTTTCCGTTGATGGTGCAATAGTGGACAAGGCTGGCGGAAACGGAAATATTTATCGGAAAAATTATATATATGGTTTAGACCAAGATGGTGTTGGTTTCCGAGTTGGACACATTTCAGCGACTTATGAAAATTTTATCAATTTAAGTATATATCAAAACATAGTTAAGCTGGGTGCTGGAGTTGCTGCGGTTCATTGGGGAGATAGCCATGGAGACAACCAAGGTTTGAAAATTTATAATAATGTTTTTTACTTCGCAACGGCTAAGAAAGCGATGGCTGGCTCTCGCACAACAGGAATACAGATTTGGAATAATATAATCGTTAACACTACAAGTGTTTTAGAAATTAAGGAAAACAATCCAGGGATACCAGAATATTCAAATTATAACTGTTTTTATGATGGTGAAACGTTTAGGGTACGTCTATATGGTACTAACCCGCAGACATATAACAGTTTAAGTCTTTGGCAGTCATCAGGAGAGTTACTAGGCGGTGGAAATCCAGACATAAATTCATTTTACCAAGACCCCAACTTTGTAAACCCCGGAGGTCTTAACCCCGAAGACCACAAACTACAAGCCGGTTCACCTTGCCGTAGTACGGGTATTGACCGTCAGGATTATGACAACAATGGGAATACTACAGAGCCGATTAACATGGGAGCATATATAACGAGCGATGAGGTGATTGGATATACTCTCACAACACAAGATTCTGCCCCAACCCGCGCAAACCCCTCCCCTAATGGAACATTGGATATATGTACAGTCTCCACAAACATCTCCTTGACAACAGATATTCAAGCAACCTGCCGATACTCAAATACCTCTGACACAAACTACACAGACATGACAGGCAATTTTACAAACACTAACTTAACCAGTCATTCCACTGAAGTATCAGGACTGGAAAATGGAAATACATACATCTATTATATAAGATGCAACTCCACTGACGGATATGTGAATACAGATGATTTTAATATTACGTTTTCTGTCGAGGGAGGGCATAAGGCGGACACAGACAACAACAACATAATCGAAATGCCAGAACTTATGGCATTTATCGCGCGGTGGAAAGCCAACGCAACCGACGTCACCAAAGCAGAAGTAGAAGATGCAAGAGGGATCTGGTTTGGCGGGGGAGGGTATGGTTAGGTGAAATTGTAGTAACCTGTAAGCCAAAACAGCTTATCGGCTGTCCAGTTATTTAGCTTATCATCTTAAAGATTATAATTGGTTGTCGTATGAATGAAAAAGAACTACTGAAACTCATTGAAAAAGGAGAGTCAGGAAGAGTAGAGTTTAAGAAGTCACTTAGACTGCATGATGAAATCGGTGAAGCAGTTTCTGCTTTTTGTAATACGAATGAAGGAATACTGCTTGTCGGGGTGTCAGATAGCGGTATGGTTAAGGGGGCGCAGGTTGGGAAGAGAACAATGGAGGATCTGGCTAATTATATAAAGAGGAATACTGACCCGCAGGTTTATCCTTCTGTTGAGGTTGTGCAAGCGGATGGGAAAGATGTTGTTGTTGTGAAAGTGAATGAAAGCCATGAGAAACCAGTGTTTTTCAAAAAGCATGCATATAAAAGGGTTAGCAAGTCAAGCCATAGGATTTCTTCTTCTGAGATGAGGAAGCTTGCAAAGGAGTCAGGACCAAAAGTGTACTGGGATGAGGGGAGTTGTGAGGGGGCAACACTGGAGGATATTGATGATGAGAAAGTCAGGTGGTTTAGAGAAAAATACAAAGATGTAAATTCAACAGAACTAAAGGGAACTGATGAGGATATACTAAAAACATTAAGCTGCCTGAAGGATGTTAACAGGCAACTTCACCTGACAAATGCAGGTGTTCTGCTTTTTGGAAAAGAACCGCAGAAATACTTTCCATACTCAAGGATAAAAATTGCGATATACCCGGGAACTACTGTGGGTATAGAGCATATAGATATCAAGGATTTCGAGGGAGACCTGTTCTATTTAGTAGATGAAGCGGAAAAGTACATAAGACGTTATGTTTATTCTCCATCCATCCTGAAATTTGGCCAGATTGCAAGGGAAGAGGTACCGCAATACCCGTACTTTGCAATCAGGGAGTTGATAGTCAATGCTTTGGTGCATAGAGATTATGCTGTCAGAGGTTCAAAGATAATTATTAAGATATTCAGAGACAGAATTGAATACCAGTCGCCAGGTACACTTCCTGCCAATATTACACCAAAAAATATTGTCAAAGAACAATTTTTGAGAAATCCTGCAATTGGCAAAGCATTTAGCAAGATAAGATATATTGAGGAGATGGGTGAAGGGTGGGACAGAATAATAGAGGAGGTCAGGAAGCACCCATTGAAGCCCCGTTTGCCAAATGTGGAAGATACGGGGGCAAGTGTTATAGTTACATTATATTCTGCTAATATAGGATTGATGCAGGTTGACGAAAAGTTGACGGAGGTTGACGATTGGTTGACAATGGTTGACATTAGATCTCTTTCTGATAAAGAGATTAAGATCTGCAAATTTGTGCAGAAGAATGATAAAATTACTTCTGCAGATATGAGGAAAATGTTGGGAATTAGCCGTGAGATGGCTAGCAGGTATGTTAAAAGATTAATAGAAAAAGGCATACTTGAAAAGAAGGGCAGAGGTCCTGAGACGTATTATATTTTGGTAAAGAAATAGATGGAAATAATTGCGTTTGGTGTTGGGGCGACCATAAGGCAGATACGAACTCTTGCGAGGGTTATTTAGATGATGTGTTGGTATGTTTTATAAGGTAGATGAAATGTAATAATATCACAGTGATTATATGGGGTTGTTTGATAAGAAGAAGAAACTGACTGAAGCAGAGGTCATAAGAAAGGAGAAGCAGGAGTTAATTAAGAGTATCATGGATGAGAAGAAAATCGAGAGTGAAACGGCATATAAGATGCCGGATATGCCTGATGTTAAGAGGAGGACAAGGGGCGAGAGAAGAGGGGTATCTTACCCGGGATCAAGAGAGTATAAACTGTACCAGGAAGAGGAGCGAGAGGCACGCGAACCGCATACGTTTTTTGAGAAGTTTTGCTTTTATTCCGGTAAAATCCTGAGACCTTCCCCGGATGAGGATACGAGGAAGAAGATGAAAAATGCTATCAATTTCAGTGGTATGCATACTACGCCGGAGGATGTGACTGGAGGGTGTATTGTTGCTGCGGCGCTTTCGTTTATGTTGCTTTTGTTCTCGGTTTTTTTGCCGATCGGGCCGATTGTCCTGAAACTTATTCTCATGCTTTTTGTGCCGCTTATTTGTGCTTATTTTGTGCTGACATATCCTTTCAGCCATGCCAATATGGTGAGGATGAAGGAAGGGCGCGAGCTGATCAATGCGCTGCTTTATATTGTTGTGTTTCTCAGGTCTGTGCCTAATTTTGAGGGTGCGGTGAGGTTTGCTGCTGAAAATGTGGGCGGCAAGCTGAGGGGTGACCTGAAGAGGGTTTTGTGGAAGGTTGAGGTGGGGATCCATAATTCTGTTGAGGAGTCTTTTATGGAATATCTTAAGGCATGGAAGAATTATAATAAGGAGTTTCTTGAGTCAATGCATCTTATCAAGGAGTCTATGCTTGAGGCGGATGATGAAAGAAGGATCGCAATGCTTGATAAGGCTATCGGGGTCGTGCTTGAGGGGATGGATAGTAAGATGAAGATGTATGCGAGAAATCTTGAGACGCCGATCATGGTGCTGCACGGGCTGGGCATCATGCTGCCTGTCATGGGGATGATTGTGTTTCCGCTGATCTCTATTTTTCTTGCGCAGGATCTTAAGAATATTCCAATATATCTTTTCCTTGGGTATAATATATTTTTGCCTCTAGGGGTTTATTTCTTTATCAGGCATATCCTGGAAAACAGGCCGACTACGCATTCAGGATTGGATGTGGCTCCGAAAGAGTCTGAGGGAGAAGGCTTGAGGGCAGGTATTTCAAATGTGCTTAACCTGAAGAGGATCATTATGCTGTTTGCTCTTGCAGGGGGGCTGATTTTTCTTGTGCCGGGGCTGAAGTTTCTTATTGCGACGAATTTGTTTGAGACTTGTGCGGATGAGGAGATGTTTGCTGAATGTAGTGGCGATGAGGGGGATTATGCGCTTGTGCATGACATGGGTACGATGATGATGAGCCTTCTTGTTGTTATCGGGTTTGCTGTGATTTTTATCATATATCATAAGGGTAAGTGTTATAAGGGGCTTGAGCTTCGGGATAAGGTCGCGTCTGTTGAGGAGGAGTTTGAGGAGGCGATGTTTGCATTGGGCAATAGGCTTGCTTCAGGGATACCGATTGAGTTTGCACTGGAGAAGGTGGTTGAGGATACTGAGGAGCTTTCGATTTCGGGGCTTTTTGAGATCAGCCTGAAGAATATGAACCGGTTGAGTATGAGTTTTGAGGATTCGCTGTTTGATGAGAAGTACGGGGCGCTTAAGGAGTATCCATCGACTTTGATCAGGACTATCATGAAGTCTGTGTGCGGGACTCTTGAGCGGGGGAGTAAGTATGCTGCTGTGACTATGCTTACGATTGCTACTTATCTTCGCGGGATGAGGACTACGCAGGAAAAGATCAATGATCTGCTTTCTTCTACTGTGTCTTCGATGAAGTTTCAGGCGTATGTGCTTGTGCCTGCGATCTCGGGGGTTGTTATTGCTGTTTCGGATCTGATTATCAAGATGCTTACGGGACTTTCGAGTACTTTTGCAGGCCTTAGCAGTAATATGCCGGGTGATGCGGGGATGGGTATGAACCCGATGTCAATCATTGATGTCAGAGAGGCTATGCCTGCTGAGCTTTTGCAGCTTGTGGTGGGAGTATATGTGGTTGAGATTCTTGTGCTTCTTGCGATTTTTGTGACGAGAATCGAGATAGGGGTGGATGAGATCAAGGAGTCGAATAATATATGGCAGTTTGTGTTGATCGGGATTGTGGCTTATCTTGTGATTCTGATGATTATCATGAGTGTGTTTGCACCGCTTGTCGGGATCGCCAATATGGGGTGATGATGGCCTATTCGTTGGCAGGGGTTGCTATATTTGAAATAGCGGTTGAATGTTTATAAAGATGTGTTTGAATAGGTGTAATTATGAAAAGAGTAAGTGTTATTGTAAAAGGAGAAGTCCAGAGAGTTGGCTATAGGGATGTGGTTGAGAAAATTGCCAGAAAACTGAAGCTTACTGGGTTTGTTGAAAATTTGAAACCGTATGATGTCAGGGTTATAGCAGAAGGTGAAGAAGAGGTACTAAAGAAGTTTATTGAACTGATTGATATTAAAAAGTATCCGGTAGATGTTGAAAAGGTTGTTGTGAGGTTTGATGCGCCAACTGGTGAATTTGAATATTTTGAGATTAAGAGGGGAGAATGGCATGAGGAATTGGGGGAGAGGATGGATATTGCAGGGACACTTCTATATAAATCTGTGGAATTGAGCGAGAAATCTGTTAATATCGGGGAGAAGATGCTGGGTAAGCAGGATCAGACAGTAAGTATCATAAGGGAAGGGAATGAAAAGGTGACAAAAGAAATTCGTGAAGGTAATGAGAAGGTGACGGGTAAATTAGATAGAATACATACTGATTTATCTGTCAATTTGAAAG
>JAFCBW010000080.1 GCA_017610525.1 Candidatus Nanohalarchaeota archaeon
CAGGCATTCTTCGGATATTTGATGCCACGTCACCTCTAACTCCTTTTAGTAATTTCATAATTCCGGGAACTGTGTTTTCCATTCCATATCTAAAAACATTATAATCTAATGATAAAAATAATTCTTCAATCAAAGTTTCGGCAATTCTTCCTTTAATCATGCCTTCTTTGTAATTGCTTTCTCCTTTAGATAACCCTTTTGATTTGGAAGCAGAATTGTTGTTGTTTTGATGTTCTCTACATAATGCATGATTAAACTTTTTCATAGACCAATCATATTCCTTTTTTGTTATTTCTACTTTGCATTTAGAACATTCGAATGACATAAAAATCTGTTATTGCAGAATATATAAAAAGTTTGCTAATTTTTTGAAATTACTTCTTCTGTCTTAGCTTTTTTTCTTGATTGAGTTTATATTTTGGGCTTATGAGAAGTTCTGACTGAAATGAGAGATGTAGCGGGGTCGAGTACTGCAGAGTTGAAGGCGGGAGTGGAGAAGTTCTTATCGTGTTGTGTATTTTGTATCGTGGTTAATTGAAGTCGTGCGTAGCACGATATGGGTGAATTAGGAGTGATTCTGGCGAACGACGAATGAATCGGTTAGTATTTATAATGGTCTTGTTGTTCTGTTTGCTTTTGTATGCTTGTTTAGTGCTTTATTATGCGCGATTTTTGGAATCTTATTGCGTCTTCTACTGTGTGGATGTTTCGTTTTTTCATGTGTTTGTATAGTCTGCTGAATAGGTCTTTTGTTGCCATTACGTCGCTCATGGCGCGGTGCGCTTGCTGGTTGTTTATTCTTAGGTGGCTGCATAGGTTTTCTAACTTGTATGAACTTAGGCGGGGTATCAGCCTTCTTGATAGTTTGCAGGTGCATAGGGCGCTGTTTTCCAGTTCCTCTGTTTCGGTTTCTTTGAAGTTGTGGTTCAGAAAGTTGTAGTCGAATGTTGTGTTGTGGGCGATGATTACGTTGTTGGCTATGAATTTTCTTATGTCTGCACTTACGTCTGGGAAGGTCGGTGCGTCTTTTACCATGTTGTTTGTTATGCCTGTCAGGGAGGTTATGAAGGATGGGATTCTTCTTTGCGGGTTTATTAGTGTTGAGTATCTGTCTGTTGTGCTGAATGTGGTTGTGTTGTTGTCTACGTTTACTTTGAGGGCAGAGAATTCTGTGATTTTATGCATATGTCTCGAGAGTCCTGTTGTTTCGATGTCGAGTATTACGAATTTTGCGTTTTCCATGTTGTCGCCGTTGCTGTTTTTTTTGTTGAGAGAGTTTATTGATGATGTCTGTCTATTGTTGTGGTATTATGTTTGTTGTAATGTTATGTTTAATTATGTTTATCCCCCTTTGTTCTTTGTGATGTCCATCCTCGAGCCCCCACCCGCCCAGTTGAGGGTAATGTTGTCTGAGTTTTTTGATAGTTTTTTGGTGTAATGTGTTGTGGGGTTATTGTTTATGTCAGGCCTAGCATGTCGCCGAAGATTGAGAATAGGAGTGCTTTTGCTGCGAAGTATATTACGAGCGCAAGGCTTGCGAATACGGGGCTGTATTTTATTGCGCCTTTCATGTTGCCTGATTGTATTTGTGATATCAGGATGCCTGAGAAGATGGTGGTTATTACCAGTGCTGCGATTGAGAAGTAATGGAAGAGTTCAAGGTCAATGTCTGGTTTTGAGATTTTCATCATGCCCTGGTCTGCAAATTCTGCATCTATCTCGCCCATGTCGTCCCACATGCTTGTTGTTGATGTGACCAGAAATGATGAGATTGCGAAGAGGAATGGTGCGCCTAGTACTGCGGCCATGAAGATGAACATGACGTACATCATTACGCTGGATTGTATCTCTTTTTGGAGCATCTCTGTGTTCCTGATGTCTGCTGCTGTTTCTTCGAGCAGTTTTGCTACTGCGCCGCCTGATCTTAATCCTTCTACTAATAAGCCGACGGTTCTTGCAAGTATGGTGGATTTTACTTTTGTTGTAAGTGTCTGGAATGATTCTTCTATTGACTGGCCGCCATATATCTGGAAGGCTACTCTTTTGAATTCCTGGCCGAGTTCTCCGAATTCCGGTCTTGCTGAGAACAGTAGTGCGCGGTCAATTGTCAATCCTGATTTGATGTTGGATGCTGTCAAGAGCAGCAGGTCGGGAAGGAGTTGCTCTATGTTTTTTCTTCTTGATTCTGCTACGATAGAGTAAATGAGATATGGTGCGATCAGTCCTACTGAGAGGATAATGATCGGGGGTATGATGCTGATCCACAGGGGGGCGTTGATCAGGCCGATGAGGATGAAGAAGTCTATGAATGCCATGACGTAAAATGCAATGAATAACTTGAATATGAAACTTTCTTTGAAGCTTTCCTGGCCTGCGTAACGTGCTTCATTCTCAATGAGCTCCCTGTACTTTTTTGGAAGCATGTTATAAATCAATGTTTCGTAGTTCATGTTGCATTACACCCTGACTGAAGGCCTCTTTGTCTTTATGAGGTTTATGAATACCAGCTGGAATAGTATCAGGCCAACAAGGATACTTATAAGGACAATTGGCGGCAGACCTGTTCCTGTAAAACTTGAGAGTATTATCATGAAGGTTATGCCTAAGGATGGCATGATTACGCCAACCATCATGTACATCAGTGTATATGGGTTCAGTTGCTGGCCATATTTTTTTATTGAAATCAGCTGGTCTTTGATGATGTCGTCTACGATGGTGCCCAAGGGGGATCCTATGTCTGTTCCTGTTCTCAGTGCATTCAGCAGCTGCCAGAAGGATCTTCGGTATGGTAGTGAAGGGTTTATGATTATGCTGTCTTCAATTGCTTCTGTCTCTGATTTGCCGCCGTTGATGTCTTTGACTATTTTTTTGAATTCTTCGGATACGGAACCATATCCTTCTGTGACTGCGACCATGGATTGATAGAGGGGGATTCCTGATCTTACTTCAATCAGGAGGTGGCGTAATGCATTTGGCAGTTCCTGCTCTATTTTGCGCGCCTTTTGTTTTGCCTGGACTTTTGGCTTGAACATTGATGAGTAAAATGTCATGATTGAGATGAGTGGTACGAAAATCAGGAGTATTTTCAGTATGAGTAGTATTTTTAAATTTAGTATGATACCAATTAGGATTATGCTTGCAGTTATCATCATGGTCTGGTTGACTGTCATGTAGATGCAGATTGAGATGTGCTGTATTAATGTGAGGTTTGTTCCTGATTGCAGGAGGTCCATGTTTACTGATGAGAATGTTTGCTCCAGTTTCCCTGCGGTTTGCAGATATTTTCTGGATTTATTGAGAAGTTGTTTTTTTCTAAGTGTCTTCATTTAATCGCATCCGGAAACTATTTGTCTGTCTTTTGGTTGTCGGAGTGTTTGGGTTGGGTGGAGGGTTTTTGTGCCGGGTCAATTTCTGCGTACAGTTCCGGGCCCAGTAATTCTTTTGGTGATGTGCCTGCTTTTGCAAGTTTTATAACGGTATTCTCGTCGCGGTAGTATTCTGCAAAGACTTTTCCTACTGTGTTTATTGTCTTGATCTGGTATTTTGTCATCCATTCGAGTATTTTTGCCTTGTTTGCCATATCAGTGTCGATTTCGTCACTGGTCATTCCTGTGTATAACTGGATCTCTTTGTATATCCTGTAGGATTTGTTTACTTTCTCAAGTGTGTCTGTTCTTGGATTCCACTGGTATATAAGGTTCAGGTTGTCGTCGCCTTCTGCTTTGATAACCTCTGCTACTTCAAGTGTTCTTCTTACGCCTTTTCTGCGGTGTCTGTATTGGACGACGATTAGGTGCAGGGCGCTTAGTGAACTTTTTGGGAGGTTGATTGGTGGATTGGTTAATCTTTTTTGGACCTCTTCGGCTTTGTCGCCGTGGAATGTTGCGTAGGCAGAGTGTCCTGTTCTGATAGCTTCGAACATGACTTCTGCTTCTTTGGCTCTTCTGATTTCGCCGATGATTATCCTGTCCGGTCTCATTCTTAATGAGTTTGCGAGCAGGTCCAGCATGGTGACCTGGCCTTTGCCTTCGGGGTTGGCTTCTCTTGAGGAGAATGGGACCCAGTGCAGGAATTTCGGGAGGTTTATCTCGCGTGTGTCTTCTATGGAGATGATTCTCTGGTTTGGGGGCATGAATGGCATCAGTATGTTTAGCATTGATGTTTTTCCTGATGCTGTGCCACCAGCGACCAGTATGTTCAGTTCATATTGGATGGCAAGCCAGAGGAGAGCGGCGACTTCTCTTGTTAGTGTCTTGACTTCAAGGAAGTGGATTATGGTCCAGGGGGATCGTGAGAATTTTCTTATGGTTATTGTGTTTCCGTTGGTTGATATTGGGAATAGTGTGGCGTTTACACGGTCGCCTGTGCTTAGGTGTGCGTCCATTAGTGGGTTGAGGTTTGTTATTTCCCTGCCTACCCGTCTGCCTATTGATGATGAGTAGTTGTATATTTTGTCTTCGCTTTTAGTGAATATATTTGTTTTTAGCCAGCCGTAATGTTTGTGGTATATCCAGATTGGGTCTTTGTAGTTGTTGATTACTATTTCTTCGAGATAGGGGTCGCTTAAGAGCAGTTCAATGTCGCCGAGCCCGAGCATTTCGTGTATCAGGTTGCCTGCAAGGGTCTTTTTCTCTTTTTCAGATACGCTGGGCAGGTAGCGGTCGAGCAGGTCGTAGGCTTTTTTCATGAATTTTTCCTTGACGATACCAAGTGCAGAAGGGTCTACAAACTCTTTTGTGGTTATCTGGACGAGCATGATAAGCTGTTCTCTTATGGCGTTCAATATCGCGAGTGTGCCTATGGTTACCATGGGACGTTTCATGTAGTATATCGGGATGTATTGGGTAGGTACGTTGTATATTGTGACTGTTGCATAAACATTGTCTGCGTTGAGGTTGTATGTCTCAACTACGGTGCCTTTGCTGATGTCAATGTCTCTTTGATCGCCTACTTTGTTTAGTATAGAGCTTACTGCTATTTTTTTGTCATTATCTTTTTTTTCGCCTTCTTTTTCTGTTTTGTTGTCTTCGTCTTTTTTTTCTGTCTTGGTGGTGGTTTGTGTTGAGTCTTTTTTTGGCGGTTTTTTGTCTTTGGTTTCTTTTGTCTTTTGATTATTGTTTGCGGGTTGGGATGCGTCTTTTTTTGGGATGGTCTTTTTGTTTTTTTCGGTTTTTTTCCCGCTGTCGCTTGACGTTTTTGGGGTTTGTGCGGATGGGTCAGGTTCCTTTTTTTGTTCTTTTTCCTGCATTTTCTTTTTGATTTCTTCTTTTGCTTTCTGAAGGTCTTGTTCCGTGGTTTCAGATTTTGTTTTTTTTGTTTTGTCTTTGCTTGTGTTGTTCATTTTCTGCATTTTCTTTTTGATTTCTTCTTTTGCTTTCTGAAGGTCTTGTTCCGTAGTTTCAGATTTTGTTTTTTTTTCTGTTTTGTCTTTGCTTATGTTGTTCATTTTCTGCATTTTCTTTTTGATTTCTTCTTTTGCTTTCTGAAGGTTTTGTTCTGTTTTGTCTGTGTCCTTTTTGTTGTTTAGGATGTGGGATTTTAGGTCCTCAGGAGTATTATTTTTATCTTCCGGATTGGTGTTATCTGGTTTTTTTTTGATGAAAGAGAGAATTCCCATATTTATGCACATCTTATTATATTATTATCGAAATGAAAA
>JAFCBW010000081.1 GCA_017610525.1 Candidatus Nanohalarchaeota archaeon
GTATAGCAAGCCCGGACTTTATCAAACGATGAAAATCAAAAAGGTCATCAGGTGGCAAAACATCAAGATACACAGTATGCCCAAAAAAATCATACTTTCCCTTACCTGGAACATCAATATCCTCAATATCTCTTGCAGGACCGTCAACTTCTGATTCAAAATGAGTCCCTAATGCACTCATCAGCGGTCCTCTGCGAAGATAAGAAATACCAAGAAAATGTTCATGATCAAACCCCATCCTAAGCAATTCCCCTTCAGGACTGAGCCCATATATTGAACGGATGCGTTTAGTAGTCTGTCTCTTTCTGCCGCCAATATCCCTAATTTTCTGCACAACTCTTCCGGCTTTCGCAGGCCAGTCTGTTCTCGACAAACATGCAGTAGACCTCAAAGCAACTTTATCAAAATATTTCCACAATATTTCACCTGCTTCCTTTCCATCCATCGCGCTCTCGCGCAGAAAGTTATACAACGACTCAGGAGTTTTAGTACATTCCTTTGTTGCAATAGGGGACAACATCCTGTCTTTGTATATAACAACAGGACTCTCAGAACCATCAGTATTTTCAACCAAACTTATCTGAACAGGATATCGCTCACTATTTCCGTACGTCTTCAAACCTGATGCTATTTCGGATGCCTCTGAAATCCACCCGTTCTCCTTGGCAATTTTTTCTAACCCATAAGTATTTACAACTCTATCACATCCGGGATTATCAGGAACAGGATATGACTCAAAATCACTATAATCAATCAGGTAAAGCATAAAGTACTACTTAAGGGTAACATTTAAATATCTTTCCAAACCAGAAAACGACTCTAAATACACCCTGCAAGCACTCAATCCCCCGCAAAACAACCAAATCTACCCCAAAAACCGCCTAATCCACGCCGCCTTAGTAATATTCTCACTAAGCGCATCCCCATGCTCCTTCCTAAACCCATCCATGATGATCCCCGTAAGCTTCTTATGACCCGAATCAACCTCAAAATCAACAAGCCCACACGCCATATCAACAGACTTGCGCACCGCAGGAGGAAAAAACCCCAGATTATCCTTATTCAGATACTGCAAAGAATCCTGCAAATCAACATCAAAATGAGCATACACAGACCGCACAGCCTCAACATCAGAAGACGACAGCGCACTCAACCCCAAAACCTCCGGCGGAAGCCCTAAAGAATAAAGCGCAGCCGTAAACTTAATCGCGCGCGGCAACGACACCCCCCCTGACTCGCGCGAATACCCGAAAAGCCCTATATGAAGCTTCCTTTTCCTGCGCGACGGCACATACCGCGCAATCCTGTTGATCATAGGAGCAAGAACCTGTATCTCCTTCTGGTATTGCAAGGACACCTTATCAATGATCGGAAGCAACCGCCCCTCATCAACAGAAACAGGCTTCTTCCTCTTCGAATTATTCAGGTCATAGACCGCCCTCTTCACAACATCCTCATCATAATCATACTTAAACGCCGACTGTATCGTATACGTCTGCACACTGGGATATCCCCCCATGCAATTTTTGATATTCGTCGGCTTAAAATTACCCCGAAACGGCGCAGAACCAGCACCGATCATAACAGGAAGCTCAACCGACAGCTTCTCCTCAAGCCTGCCTATCCTCTGCATAGCGACCTTCCCGATCAAAGCAGCAGCAAGAGACCCGTAATTCAGCGCAGGATCACTCCTTGCAAACCACACCCTCTGGTAATCATCAATCCCCTGCGACTCAATAAACTTCTGAACCATTTTATCAGCCCCAAGCATTGCCTCCTTAGTCTCAAAAAGCGGCATCACCCTTATCCTTTCCGGGAAAAACCTGCCAATCCACTCAGAAAGCGTAACATCACCATCAATCAAAGAAACAGTCTGCTTCCCGAAAACAAACCTCTTATAATACTCAGCAATCCTGATAAGAGTCTTCTCCGACGACACCATCGGGACACTCACCTCAAAAAGCGGCGCCACATCATCACGAAACACAGCCCGCGAAATATCATAGCTCCTGGGAATAGACTCAAGCACCTCCAAAAGCAGCTTCGCCTCATTCTTCTCAACAGCAGGATTAGGCGCCCTCAAAAGCATAAACACATCCCGCCCAAGCCTCATCTTACTAAAATAATCAGGATACCTGGTAAAAAGCTTCTTGATGACAAAATTATCAACCTCCTTCCCCTCGCAATCCCACAACTGCTCGCGTGCCTTCAGATGCGAAAAAGCATGAAACGCTTCCTTAATCTCATCATCCCCGCCGATGACAGTATTATCTGCAAAAAAAGGAGCGCTGACATTATCCGGGTGCTGGGTACTCATACAACGCGAAATATTATACTTAGTCATTACCACGCCTCCTCACGCACAACCCTCACACCCTTGCCATCAACCAAAACCTCCCGTGGCTTCGGGCGCGAATTATAAGTTGAAGCCATACTATAACCATAAGCTCCTGCATCAAGTACCGCAAGCACATCACCCTCAGACGGCACAGGCAATTTACGCAGAATCTCCCTATTCACAGAAAACACATCCCCTGACTCACACAGGTTCCCCGCAACCATAAACCCTTTCTCATCCTTTGATGCAACACAATTACACACAACCATCTCATGATAAGAACCATAAAACGAAGGCCGCGCAAGCGTATTAAATCCCCCGTTCACACCGATGACAGGCACATTCTTATCCTCAACAGTATTGATTTCAAGCAAAAGCACACCAGCATCCCCGACAATATACCTCCCCGGCTCAACTGCAATCTGTGCGTTTCTCAGTGGAGAAGAAGCAACCTTACTGCAAATACCCTTGGCATACACATCAAGCGGAAACTCTTTATCCTTCGCACAATACGGTATCCCCGGACCGCCACCAAAATCAATAAACTCAAGATCATGGCCAATCTTATCCTGTATCTTCACAGCAGCACCGATAGTCCTATCCACAGTCTCAAGAAACACACCCACATCATCCGCAAGCCACCCGGAACCTATATGCTGGTGCAGCCCAACAAGATTGAACCCGGACTCCTTGATAAGATCGACAGCAGAAGATAGCTTCGACTCAGGAATCCCAAACTTAATGTACTTGCCGGCAGTAATAGTATGGCTGTGATGCCCTGCCCCCATACCGGGATTCCACCTTAATGAAACATTAAGGCCCTCACCCCCGAACTTGCGGAGCCGCTTAATCTGAGACAGAGAATCAATATTAATGAAAATCCCATCATCAACCAGCATCTTCAGGTCACTGTCACTTACGCTTGTGCCAGTAAACATAATCTTTTCCCTAGGATAGCCTGCATCCATCGCAATCTTCGCCTCATACGGCGAAACCGCATCAATATATGCCCCTTCCCTGCACAATATCTTCAACACTTCCGGGTTGGAATTCGCCTTCATAGCATAATGTATTCTGAAATTATCACTACATTTTTGAAAAGCGCTCCTAATAGCAGAAAAATTATCAATAATCCTCTGCTTATCATACACATAAAGAGGCGTACCATACTCCTTCGCAAGCGCGCATGCATCCCGCCCGAGAATTGCCAGATGATTCTCATCATTCACTTCCAGATGCCCTTTTTTCTCCCACCACACACAAATCACCTCGTAAGCCGAAGATCCAAAAGCACCTTATCAATCTCCTTCTTAGCACCATCTGTCACATCAATCAAAGGAAGACGCGCAACACCCACAGGAATCCCAATCTTCCTGAGCGCATAATGAGTAGGCTGCGGATTAGTCTCCATAAACAGCACACGATAAAGCTCTTTCAGTTTCGCATCAACAGCGCGGGCTTCCTCAAACTTCCCTTCACGCGCAAGCCTCACAACATCGCACGTGCGCCCAGGATCAACATTAGCAGCAACAGAAATGCCGCCCGTCCCTCCTGCCTTGATAATCTCAAGATTTAGATTGTCATCACCGGACACCACAGAAAAATCCAGATCCTGCGTACCCGCGATAATCTTTTTAATCTGCTCCATATCACCCGAAGCCTCCTTCACCGCAACAATATTCGAAAACTCCTTTGCAAGCCTGATAGTAGTCTCAGCATCGATATTTTTGGCAGTCCGCCCGGGCACATTATAAACAATAATATCACCGTCAACCTTGGACGCGATTTGCGCATAATGTTGATACAGGCCTTCCTGCATCGGCTTATTCTGGTACGGGCTGATCTGCAGATGAGTAGTAATCCCCAAATCCTCAATCTTCTTTGCAGCATCAATAGCCTCTCGGGTGCAATTAGAGCCATCACCGGCAATCACCTTTGTCTTCCCCGAAACATGATCAAGACAGTTTTTCATAAGCGCAACCTGCTCATCCCACGTCATGGAAGTTGCATGCCCCGTACATCCCGCAACAAGAATCCCGTCAACACCGCCTTTGAGAACATAGTCTATCAACTTATTCATAGCCTCTTGATTAACGGGATTAGTTAGCCCGTCCCCGTCGCCCATAGGAGTTACAAGCGCAGGATAGCACCCGCCAAATACCTTGCTCTTAGCCATCTAAATCGCCTCCGATAATTTCATCCATCATATCCTCAAATTTATAGTACCCTTTCTTGCCATTTATCCATTGCGCTGCTGACAGTGCCCCGTCTGCAAAACCGCTCCTTCCCCTCGCAGTATGCTTAATCTCAATGGTATCTGCTAAAGAATCAAACCCAACCACATGCGTACCGGGAATATTCCCGCCCCGCACACTTGCAAAATGCAGTTCATCTGGCTCAATTTTGCGGTCAAGCCGCCCGGTCACAAGCTTTTTCTTGCGCGATAGGTTAGAGACAAGCACCTCACCAAGCTTCACTGCCGTTCCCGAGGGACTGTCAACCTTCTGGTTATGGTGCAGCTCATACGCATATTCATCATATTGCGAAAAATTATCCAAAACCTTCGCCGCATACGCAGTCATCCGAAACAGGATATTTACCCCAATCGAAAAATTATGCGCATAAATAAACCCTATCCCCGAACCATCCACAATATTCTTGACCTGCTCAGCTTTATCATACCACGCCGTAGTCCCGACAACCATATTTTTCTTGAGAGCAGCAACCTTCTTCACATTATCAATAAGCACATCAGGCCGCGTAAAGTCAATGCAGGCATCAACCCCCTTCAGGCTCTTCTCATTGATATCATTATATACTTTTCCCTGCGCATCAACAAACGGGTCAATGATAGACTTGACGCATATTCCTTTCTCATGCGCAAGACTCTCAAGAGTGCGCCCCATTTTTCCATATCCGATTATTGCGATATTCAAAACCATATCATCACCCTTCTCCATGCCATAAGCGGCCTGGCAATTAAATTATTTACACATTCATCATTGAAACCATCAAAACCATGTGAAGCATTAAAATGCCCGAAATCATTAAAATTATTGTGGGTGCTGAAGGTAGTAATATTACTGAAATCGTGAAATCTATTCTGAGGACTAAAAATGTTAAAGAAACAGTTCTTGTAGATAAAAGCAAAAAAAGAAACTGGACAAATAAAATTAAAAAAACTAGGCAAAATCTTCATATTTTCAACGAAGTTTCCGATATCCACCCAGAACCATTTAATCACACAGAGTTATGGTAGCGCAATA
>JAFCBW010000082.1 GCA_017610525.1 Candidatus Nanohalarchaeota archaeon
TTGATATTTATTTCTCCCTGGAGGACAATTTTTAAAAACGACCAGCAAGCAGACCAATCAAATCTATTTAAAATTAAACCCAAATACAATACTTATGTTCAATAAGATAAAGGATGCGCTCAACAAATTCGCGCGCATCGGTGTTGCTGACAAGAAGGCTGTGGATGAGCTGGTGAAGGATATACAGCGCACGCTTATCGCTTCGGATGTCAATGTGAAGCTTGTTTTTGAGCTTTCGAAGAATATCAAGGATAAGGCGCTTGATGAGAAGATACCGAAAGGGCTTACCCGCCGTGAGCATATCATAGATATTGTCTATAAAGAGCTTGTACGTTTTCTTGGTGAGAAAAAGCCGGATATCATGCTTTCGAAGCAGAAAATTTTACTTCTTGGCCTGTATGGTTCCGGGAAGACTACTACAACGTCAAAGCTTGCGAAATATTTTACAAAGAAGGGGCTAACGTGCGGGATGATATCGTGCGATGTGTGGAGGCCTGCGGCATTTGAGCAGCTTAAGCAGTTGGCGGAGAAAATTAATGTTGAAGTCTACGGGGAGCCGGATGAGAAGGATCCGGTAAAAATAGTCAAGAGAGGGCTTGAGGTGCTGAAGGATAAGGAAGTCATCATTGTTGATTCTGCGGGACGTTCTGCGCTTGATGGTGAGTTGCGCGATGAGCTTGTTCAAATAGATAAGTTATTGAATGCTGATGAGAAACTGCTTGTTCTTTCGGGTGATATTGGGCAGGCTGCGGGGACGCAGGCAAAGGAGTTCAATGAGCTTGTGGGGCTTACAGGTGTCATCATAACTAAGATGGATTCGAGTGCGAAGGGTGGCGGCGCTCTTTCTGCGTGTTATGCTGCCGGGGTCACTACGAAGTTTATCGGGACCGGTGAAAAGACAGAAGATTTTGAGATATATGATCCTGTGAAATTTGTGTCGCGGCTTCTTGGAATGGGCGACCTTGAGGGGCTTTTGGAAAAAGCAAAGGAGGTCATGAGTCCTGAAAAGGCGCAGGAGATGATGAGCGGCGAGTTCAATCTTGATACTTTCTATGACCAGATAGAGGGCATGAAAAAGATGGGGTCTATGCAGAAGATAATGGACATGATTCCCATGGGCAGTGTCAAGATACCGAAGCATCTGTTGAATGAGCAGCAGGGTAAGATGGACAAGTGGAAGATAATAATGGATTCAATGTCTGCAAAGGAGAAGAAGGAGCCGGGATTGATAGATTCGCAGCGTATCGAAAGGATTGCGAAGGGCGCGGGTGTTGAGGCAACTGAGGTTAAGGAGCTTATGAAAAACTATAAGCAGGTCAGTAAGATGATGAAGAAGTTCAAGGGCGGGAAAGCGTTCAAGAGGGGTCCTTTCAAGGAGATGTTCAAGAACATGAAGGGAAATATGCCTGTCTGAGTTCAATATATATAGGCGGTGGGATGTATAGGGGATATGTTCTTTAGCGCTTAAATGAATTTATCTTTTTTCATCAGATTGATCATTTCAACAACTGAGTGCGCGGCTCTTGTGATGCCCATACTTCTTTTGTCTGTGTCTGTTCCTGCGAGGTAGATCCCGCTTATGGGACCTTTTGGTCCGGGGAATCTTGCGCCGACTGTGATTGCTGCTTTTTCAGGGACTGTTACCTGTGTGTGCTGCATGACTATGTCTTTTTCTATCCCGGGGTATGTTTCTTTTATTGTGCTTAAAAGCAGTTGTTTTTGCTCTTTTTGTGTTCTGTTGCCTGTTATTATGCTTGTGAATCCTATGAGCTGCATGCCTTTGGGTGCAAGCTGCGGGTCATAGTTTGATGTTGGCATGGCCCAGAATGGCGTTTCTGTCTTGAATAATACTTCAGATCCTGTATAGTTGAACTCCTCTCTTTTTCTTTTCAGGCCGAGCCATAATGTCAGTGAGCGTGTCTGCTTTAGTGTTGAAAGGGTGTCTTTGAAGCTTTTTGGTATCTTGTTTTCAAGGATTTTTGGAATATTTTTGATTTCTGCTGTGTAGATGATTGTGCCTGATCTGTATTTGTGTTTTTGTGTGGCAGTTGTGAATGTGTTTTTGTTCTTTTGTATTTTTATGACTTTTTCGTTTGTGCAGATGGTTACCCTGTTTTCAGGGAAGGATGCAAGGATTGCGTTTGTTATGCTTTTTATGCCGCCTTTTGGATAGCCCTGGTTTAAATAGGTTTTATTTTTTACGATTCCTACTATGCCTGAGATTTTGTTTTTCATGCCGTGGGTTAACTCGTCTGTGGTGCCGCCGCCAGAGAGAATTCTCCATACAGGGGTCTTATGCATTGATTTTCCTGAAAGGAAATAGCAAAATGTCTCAATGAAGCTTATAGATTTTGAGGATAGCTTGTAATTTTTTATGAAATCATAGACACTCATATCGAGACTTTTCTTTTGAATTGTATGGTTTTTTGTAGCATCTAGAAGGGCATGCGCGATGAGGAGCCTGTCTTTTTTTGAGATGATGCCGAATCTTGCAAATTCCTGCAGTGTGTATGGAAATATTTGCAGTTTTTTTCCGTCCCGAACGTAATAATGACCGTGAGGCAGGAATTTCGGGACAATGTCAAAATACTTGTCCATGAGTGTTACCAGTGGTCCTTTTTTAAGGCTGGTGATTGCATGCGCCCCGGTATCTACCTGAAAGCCGTCTACGGTGTAGGACCTGCAGTTCCCGCCGATTACAGCGGACTTTTCGAGGATGAGAATGTTTTTTCTTTCTTTTGCAAGTGCAAGTGCTGATAGGAGGCCGGATATGCCGGCGCCTATGATGACTGCATCGTATTTTATAGATGGCATTGTATTACCTGAAATTGTTTTTCAGGAATTATGTCTGTTTGTATTTTAATAAAGATTTGCCTGCTTTGTGTAAAATGGAGATATTAGAAATCATTTGTTGCTGATATGCAGATAGGGCAGCGAACTGCCCCAGAATGCATATCATTCTCTTTGGGAAGAGAGGAGGGGTTGTAAACATTCAAAAGTGATACATATTACCGTATCATGGTAACACAGGGTATATACTGTCCAAAAACTTTATATATGTTTCGGTTTTTTTGAATCGTTTCCGTAAAGTTAATAATGATTTCTGTTTAAGTTGCTGTGTTATATAAATGTGAACGGTGATTCAGTATGATTGATTGTGATGAATGGGGACCTGAAAAGGTTGTGAAGGTTTATGATCCAAAGACAGGTATGATGGGATTTAGTGTGATTGACAATACTGCTCTTGGACCAGCAAAGGGCGGAATAAGACTTGAGTCGGATGTCACTCTTGAAGAAGTTGCGCGTCTTGCGCGTGCAATGACATGGAAGTGTGCGCTTGCAGATCTTCCTTTCGGGGGCGGTAAGTCAGGCATTATTGCTGATCCCAAGGCGGTGAATAAGCATAAAGTTGTTGCTGCATTTTCAAGGGCGCTTAAGCAGGAGGTTCCGGACCAGTATATTGCTGCGCCTGACATGAATATGGGTGAGGATGAGATGAAGACATTTGCAAAGGCAAATGGTTCCCTGGAGGCATGTACAGGCAAACCTATTGATATGGGTGGGCTTCCACATGAATTGGGCTCTACGGGTTTTGGTGTTTTTCATTCGATTCTTGTTGCTCTTCGTTATCTTAATATGCCTGTTGCCGGTGCGACTGTTGCAATCGAGGGTTTCGGGAATGTCGGGCAGTTTACTGCGAAGTTTCTTTCAGAGAAGGGTGTAAAGATTGTTGCTGTGTCTGATTCAAAAGGAGGGATATATAATCCGAAGGGTTTGGATGTGCCTAAACTGATTCATGTCAAGAACGAGGTTGGCACAGTAGGTGATTATGAAGATGCGCAGAAAATCAGGCAGTCTGAGTTGTTTGAACTTGATGTCTGTGTGCTTGTGCCTGGTGCGAGGCCGGATGTCATAACGGGTAAGAATGTGAATAATATTAAGGCGAAAATCGTTGCTGAAGCTGCAAATATACCTATGACGAAGGATATTGAAAGGGTCCTTCATGACAGGCATGTTCTTGTCATACCTGATATTGTGTGCAATGCAGGCGGTGTGATATCATCCTATGTGGAGCATATTGGCGGCGACAATGATAAGGCGTTTAAGATGATTCAGGAGAAAATCACGAGAAATTGCAGGATTATGCTTAAGATTGCAAAAGAGAAAGGTGTTATGCCAAGAGATGCAGGCCTGATTATTGCCCAGGATAGGGTTAAAAGTGCGATGGATGCACGGGATAAGAAGATTAACGAATAGTTTATCTTTTGGTCCATGCTTTTAGAGAATTTGTTTTGGCTCCTATCTTGATTATCTGGTTGTCTCTTGCGGCAACTGTCTTGATTCCTGTAGAGTTCTGGATGTCTTCTGCAACTTTCCATGGACCATGTCTTATTATGCCCATGCCGAAGTGCTGGATGATGGCAAGTTCGGGGTTGATGTCTTTTATGAATTTTTTTGCATCTTCTACGTCCATGTGTTTTTGTGAATAGCCGTTTGCTTTTGTGTCATCCCATTTCAGGTAGAGGCAGTTGAGGATTATTATGTCTGAGCCGATATGGTTTTTTGCTATTTTTTTTGTGTAGTTGGTGTCTGAGAGGTAGGATATGGTGTTTTCTGCGTGGAATATGAATCCTATCCCTGTCTTATCTGTGTGTTTCGTTGGGGTGGTTGTGATTCTTAGTTTGCCTATGCTGAATTGCTCGTCCGGTTTGAGGACTATTCTTTTGCTTAAGGCGTTTTGGTGGTAGGTGCTGACTGGCTTGTCGGGGCCTTCAAGTGCGGACACTGAGCCTACAAGAATGCCTCTTTTTTCTCTCATGCCGTCAGTCATTGCTTCAATCAGTGCGCCTGCGTCGTTTGAGTGGTCTATGTGGCAGTGGGATACGAGTATTGCGTCAAGTTTGTTTAGGGGGATTTTTTGTGCGCGTGCTTTTATGAGTGCGCCGGGGCCAGGGTCGAGGTATATTTTTGCGCCCATGAGTTCTATGTAGATGCCTGCTGTTGCGCGGAGCTGCTGGATCATGTTGATTCTTCCGCCGCCTGTGCCGAGAAAGTGGATTTTTTGGGTCATGCTTGTTAGTTATTGTTGTGTATTTATATGTTTTTTAAGTCAATATTGTGTCATGGATGATGTTGAGGTTATTGAGTCTGGCGATGATGGCATTGCTGATGAGATCAGGAAGAGGATGAAGCTTATTGATGGTAAGCTGAATGAGATACGGGTCATTCGAGCGGAGATTAGGGAGCTTAATAAGAAGAAGGTGCGCAAGAGACCGATTACTATTCGCGTGCCTGCGGATAAGAGGGATGAGATCAAGAAGAGGATTGAGGAGATTATGGGGGAGTATGATGGGTAGATTTCTGGCAGTTATGTTTTTTGGAATTCAAAGACCCATTCTTTTTTTTGCTTTTTCTTCGGTTACAAATTTGCCTTTTTTTATTCGGTCTCTTGCCTTGTTTATTGATTCGATTGTCTCTTTGCTTAGCTTTGGTTCTTTTTCTATGTTTTTTGCTATGAATAGTATTTTTTTGATGACTTCGTCATAGCTTTCGTTTTTGTATTCCCTGAACAG
>JAFCBW010000083.1 GCA_017610525.1 Candidatus Nanohalarchaeota archaeon
TGTTGAAAAGAAGATCAGTGAGACTGAATCCCAGATAAAAAAACTTGATGAGAAAAAGGAAAATATTAACCGGGAACTTGCAAAAATCAGTGAGAAATGGGGCTCTTATATTAAGTCAAATGAGAAGATACTATCTTCTGAGGCTGAGAAAGCAGAGGCGCCTTTGAGGTTTTCTGTGAGTGATAATGCGTTTATCATTAACGGGTGGATTCCTGCTGATAAGTTCAATATGATGGATAAGAGGATACATGATGTGAGTTCTGGTAAAATATTTGTGAAGAAGTATGAGGATGTTGGGAATGCGCCGATCGAGCTTGAGAATAAGGGACCTGCGAAGTCGTTCGGATTTTTCATGGATCTTTATTCACTGCCGTCTTATAAGGAGCTTGACCCTACGTTTTTCATGTTTTTGTGTTTTCCTGTATTTTTCGGGTTCATGCTCGGGGACTGGGGATATGGTGTGCTTACGCTTATTATTTTTACGCTGCTTAAGATTAAGGTTCCGAAGGCAAAAGATATCCTGAATGTGCTGATTATATCATCTGTTTCAACTATTTTTTTCGGGCTTTTGTATGATGAGTTTTTCGGTATTGAGCTGTTCCATGAGATGGGGATACATTTTCCGCATCTTTTGACGAGGTCTAACAGTGCAGGTGCCAGTATGCTGATTGTTTATGCGCTCGGACTGGGTCTCCTTCATATTGTTGCAGGGTACTTGGTAGGGTTTGTCAATGAGTTGAGGGAGCATGGGCTGAAAGCGGCTATCCTTGAAAAACTTAGCTGGATTGTTTACATGGCAGGGTTTTTTCCTGTGGTTCTCGGGTTTTTCGGGATGATACCGTCTGTCCCGTCCTGCTGCTATGTGCTGCTTGTCGCAGGCATGGTTATGATTGTGTGGGGCGAGGGCATCAAGGGGGCTCTTGAGCTGATATCGCCGCTTACGAATGTATTGAGTTATGCGCGATTGATGGCTGTGGGGCTTGTATCAGTCATTCTTGCAGAGGTTGTGAATGAGATGGCGCACCCGATGTTTCATGCAGGAGTGGCAGGGGCTATCATGGGCATGATTGTGCTTGTGGGAGGGCATACTGTCAATATATGCCTGGGATTGATGTCGCCGTTTATACACTCGATGCGATTGCATTATGTTGAATTTTTCCTTAAGTTTTACCATGGGGGCGGAAAAAAATACCTGCCTTTCGGGAATAGGGAAAGTTAATTAAAATGAATGATTTGGAGGTAATTAATATGGAAGTATTGATAAACGACGCAGGAATGAAAGCATTCAGTGCTGCACTTGCAATTGGCATTTCGGCTATTGCTGCTGCTATGGCAGAGAAGGATATTGGTGCTGCGGCTGTTGGCGCTATGGCTGAGAAAGAAGAGCTTTTTGTTAAAGGGCTGATAATGACTGTATTGCCGGAGACGATTGTGCTTTTCGGATTTGTTATTGCATACCTGATACTTGGATAGATTAATTATATCTGATGAAAGGCGTGGAGTTTTTGCGCCTTTTATCTTTTCCGAGTATCTTATAGTATAGTAAAAGTCATAACTATTTGGACGATATGACTTTTCCATATCATTGAAAATCGTTTTACGATTTTTATGATCCAGAAAATCGGAGATTTTCTCGGATAGTTAAGGTCTATTGGTTTTTTGGTTCGGTCGGTCCATTTAGTAACGACCTGAACTATAATGCCAGAATAGGCAAGAAGAGGTGTCATGAATGACGTTGGATAATGTAGTGGATGAAATAATCAGTAAGGCAAAAGAAGATGCTACTGCGCTAAAAAAAGAAGGCAAAAGCGAGGCAATATATATACTAAAAAAAGCAAAGGCAAATGCATCTGAAATTGAAGATAATGCCGTAGATTATGCAAAAGGCATGATTGAGACTATGGAGAAAAAGGAACTTGCATCAGCAAAGCTCCAGTGCAAAAGAATTGAGCTTGATTCAAGAAAAGATATTATTGACAAGGTGTTTGATAAGCTGCGAGAAAAAGTGATGATGCTTGATGATAAGACCAAAAAGAAGATTTATGAAAAGATGATTAAAAAGGCAGTTCTTGAAATGGCGGATGCCAAGTATGCCTATGTCAATTCGAAAGATACGGGTCTTGTTAAATCAATTGCATCCGGACTTGAAATAAAAGAGGCAGATATCCTTGGCGGAGTGATAGTTGAGGATAAGGACCAAAATGTACGGATAGACGGTACGTTTGAGAGTGTGCTTGAGGATGTCAGGGATGAGTCTCTTAAGGATATCTCAAAAGTTTTGTTTGAATAAATAAATTGTGAATAAAATGGCAAAAGATTCAAAAATCGGGCTTGGAACGTACCCATATATGAATGCGAGAGTGCGCGTCATGAAGGGTGCAATGATCGGCAAGGAGGAATATAGCCGGCTGATCAAGATGAGCCCGGCTGAAATCACTAAGTTCATGGGCGAGACTGCTTATAAAAAAGAGATTGATGAGCTTGCGATGAAGTACCGCGGGGTTGACCTGATTGAAGCGGCACTTTACCTGAATGCTTCGCGGTCTTTTAATAAGCTTATAAGGATTTCGAGCGGCAGGGCAGAGATGATCATACAGGCATATCTTGTGAGGTATGATGTCTATAACCTGAAGACGATATTAAGGGGCAAAATCGCAGGCATGGATAATGGAGAGATTAGGAAGCTGCTGGTTCCGGCAGGACGGCTTGATATGGCGGCGCTTGATATGCTGCTTAGAAAGGAGACGTGCGCAGAAGTCTTGACTGCGTCGAAGGTTGTCAAAATGGATAAAGAGGTTTTAGCGGTAATTGATGAGTGCGAGAAGACAAAGCGCCTGTGCGGTATTGAGAATCTGCTTGATAAAGACTATTATAATATGCTGATGGAACTTTCGCTTACAATGCCAAAACAGGGCAAGTATGTCCGCCAGTTCTTAAAGACAGAGATTGATTTTTTGAACATGAAGGTGCTTTTCAGGCTTGTGAGGGAGAAGATGCCTAAGAAGGACATTGTTGATAAGCTTGTGTTTTCAGGTGAGAAGCTTTCGCGCAAGAGATTGCTGATGCTTGCTGATTCAAAGGACTGCGAGGAGTTGTATTCTGGACTTTCGGGGACAGGGTATGATGCTGTGCTTGAAAAGGGCATGGATGAACTTCGGGATAAAAATGAGCTTGGTGCTTGCGAGATTGCTTTTGAGAAGCATTGGCTCAGGCAGGTTGAGCTTATGCTGCATCAGCATCCTTTGTCTGTGGGACCGATTCTTGGCTATATGGTCGGGAAGGATATTGAGATCAGGAATCTGCGCATGCTTGTACGTGCAAAGGTTACGGGGCTTGATGAGAAATTTATGAGCGAAAGTATTGTGGTGTGATTATGAGTGAAATTGCGGTAATCGGAGATGAAGAGTTTACAATAGGATTCAGGCTTGCAGGTGTCAGCAGAATCATCAATGTTTCGGCTGATGAGCTTGTCTCAAAGACGACTGAGGCACTTAATGATACGTCTATCGGCGTTCTTGTGCTTCTGCGTGATGATGTTAATAAGCTTCCTATAAGGGTGCGCGACATACTTGAAAATTCAGTGCAGCCGGTATGCGTTGTTCTTTCTAAGGACAGTGCAGGTGAGGATGACCTTAGAAGAAAGGTCAAGAAGTCAATAGGGCTTGATGTATGGGATAAATAAATGATTTACAAGGTGATAGATATGGCAGTTGCTAAAAATACAGATGAGAAAGGTTTTATCTACAGGATTGCAGGTCCTGTGGTTGTTGCAAAGGAGATTACTGCGCGCATGTATGATGTAGTGCGCGTGGGCAATGAAAAGCTTATGGGTGAAGTTATCCAGATTGATGGTGAGAAGACTATCATCCAGGTTTATGAGGATACCACAAGCATCAAGCCAGGTGAGCCGGTCATCAATACAGGGATGCCGCTTTCTGTTGAGCTTGGGCCGGGACTTCTCAAGTCGATCTATGACGGGATACAGAGACCGCTTCCAGTGCTTAAGGAGAAGATGGGTGATTTTATTGAGAGGGGTGTTGATGCACCCGGGCTTGACCAGAAGAAAAAGTGGGATTTTAAGGCTACGGTCAAGAAGGGCGATAAGGTCATAGGGGGCACTATTGTCGGTACTGTTCAGGAAACTACGAGTGTTTTGCACAGCATTCTTGTGCCGCCGGATGCATCAGGCAAAGTTGCTGAGATCAAGAGCGGAAGTTATACTGTTACAGATGAAATCGGGAAGCTTGATGACGGGACTGTGCTTAAGCTTGCGCATAAGTGGCCTGTGAGATACTCAAGGAAGTCGAGAAGGAAGATTGTGCCTACGGTTCCTTTGACTACAGGGCAGAGGATTTTTGATGCTTTATTTCCGCTTGCAAAGGGCGGTGTCGCTGCTATCCCAGGACCTTTCGGTGCAGGGAAGACTGTTACGCAGCAAAGTCTTGCTAAGTGGTCTGATGCGGATATTGTTGTCTACATCGGATGCGGTGAGAGGGGCAATGAGATGACTGAGGTTCTTACTGAGTTTCCGCACCTGAAGGATCCAAAGACAGGAAGAACCCTGATGGAGAGGACTGTCCTGATTGCAAATACTTCCAATATGCCTGTGGCTGCACGTGAGGCGTCTATCTATACCGGCGCCACTATCGCTGAATATTACAGGGATATGGGTTATGCTGTTGCGCTGATGGCTGACAGCACCTCGAGGTGGGCTGAGGCCATGCGTGAGATTTCTTCTCGGCTTGAGGAGATGCCAGGGGAGGAAGGTTATCCTGCTTATCTTTCTACTAAGCTTGCTGAGTTTTATGAGCGGGCAGGGTGTGTTGTTCCTTTCGGGACTGATAAGGAAGGGTCGATTACGATTATCGGGGCGGTTTCGCCTCCAGGCGGTGATTTTTCTGAGCCGGTTACGCAGAATACGCTGCGTGTCACCAAGTGCTTCTGGGCGCTTGATGCAAAGCTTGCGCAGAGAAGGCATTTCCCGTCTATCAACTGGCTGACTTCGTACAGCCTTTATCTTGATACGCTTGACAGCTGGTTTGCTGCTAATGTTGCATCTGACTGGAGAGGGCATGTGGAGCGTTGCATGAAGATATTGCAGGAAGAAGAGAAACTGCAGGAAATTGTTCAGCTTGTGGGCAGTGATGCGCTGCCTGAAAAGGAGCAGGTCACGCTTGAGGTTGCACGGCTTATCAGGGAGTTTTTCCTTCAGCAGAATGCGTTCCATGATGTGGATATGTATTGCGAGCTCAATAAGACCTATATGCTTTTGAAGACGATTTTGCATTATGCGGATCTTTCGTATGCTGCGCTTGATAATGGCGTGAGGGCAAAGACGATACTTGAAGTGAAGTCGAAGAATAAGATAGTGGATGCAAAGTTTGACAATGATTATAAGAAAGTGCTTGCGTCTGCTTCCAAGGAGATGGATAAGGAGTTTGACAAGTTGGAGTGAAGATTAATATACTACCCAGAAAACTGCCCACAAAACTACCCAGAAAACGGTGGAGAAAATAAACAGTGCAATGAAAGAAAATACTCATATAATGCAAAAA
>JAFCBW010000084.1 GCA_017610525.1 Candidatus Nanohalarchaeota archaeon
AGAATACACAATAAAAGCCATAGCAAAGTATGCATACAATAACCAGACTGTAGAGGCAACTTCAATAAAGCCCATTAAAGTCATTGCAATACCCATCCTGTGGTACAACAAAAATATTTTTGGTATCGCAGCCTGGAAACTTCTCCTTGCCGGTCTCGTGCTCTTACTGCTCACAGTATCCGGTGCACTCTACATAAGAAAAGAGCAGCGCAAGAAGCGCTATACAGCTACAGTGGACTTCAAGTCACTGCCGCAGCCCGGTGCATTTGCAGCGTTTGTCGGTAATATTGCAGAGACAGGAATGCGTACATTCTTCGACCTCAATAAACTCCAGACCCATACGATTGTCGCCGGTGCAACGGGCAGTGGCAAGACAATGGCTGCACAGGTTCTGGTTGAGGAAGCACTTCTTAAGGGCAAGAATGTGATTGTCTTTGATCCGACAGCTCAATGGACTGGTTTTTTGAGGAAGTGTACCTATAGGAAAATGCTCGCCCAGTATGGTCATTTCCAGATGAAGCATGGCGATGCAAGAGCATTTAATGGGAATGTCCATACAATACAGAATTCCAGGCAGATTATTGATATAAAGAAGTATATGATACCCGGTGAGATACATATATTTACAATCAATAAGCTCAAGCCGGAAGAGATTGATTTGTTTATCGCAAGTACTGTCCGGCAGGTGTTCCAGGCAAATGTGGATGAATCGCAGGAGTTGAAGACACTGATTGTCTATGATGAGGTTCATCGACTGCTTCCGAAGTTCGGTGGCAGCGGGGATGGGTTTGTGCAGATAGAGCGCGCGGTCCGTGAATTCAGGAAGTGGGGTATTGGGTTGATATTAATTTCTCAGGCATTGACCGATTTCATCGGGACCATCAAAGCTAATATCGGTACTGAAATACAGGTGCGGACCCGCGACGAGAGCGATTTGAAAAGGATTGAAACAAAATACGGGCAAGATATGATGAAATCTATTATCAAGGCAAGTGTCGGTACAGGTATGGTTGAAAACGCGGAGTACAATAGGGGCAAGCCGTACTTTATCACATTCAGGCCGCCACTGCACAGTATAATGCGCCTGTCAGATGCAGAACTGGAGAACTACAGGAAATACAATGAAAAAATAGATGACCTGCTCTATCAGATAGAGCAATTGAAGGCAGAAGATGTTGATGTGTTTGATATAGAACTTGAGGTTAAACTTGCGCTTGACAAGTTGAAGATAGGGTCTTTTAGTATGGTTGATATTTATCTTGAGTCACTGGAGCCAAGAATAAAGGCGCATTGGGATAAACTTGGCAGGGTGCCCAGAGCACATACTGTTTCGTTTATTGAGGAAAGAGATCTCAAGAATGAGATAGAGAAAGCGAAGAGGTTTCATGAAGTGTATGAGATGAAGGAGAAAGGGATTAAGAAGATGCAGGTAGTCGTGCATGTTGATGGAGATAAGGATTTGAAATCCAGCAAGGGAGTGCACACAAAGAGTAAAGGTGTAAGGGTGGGAGGTAAGAGTAGTCTGGATAATGTGGCATCTCTCAAGGAGCAATATGAGACACTTAAAGAGCAACTTGAGAAAAAGAGAAGGGAAGGCAAAGATACACCTGTTTTGCAGATGCAGGTTATGAACATACCTGCACTCATACAGATGGCAGAAGCGACAGGTGATAAAAAAGATATATTAACTGCCAGAACAAAAATAAAAGATATGGAAAAAGAGTTGGATTCACTTTAAGGTTTGTGATGTAAAATGGGATTATTCGGAAAAAGCAAAGTTGAAGAACTTGACAATGTCAGGGAAAGCGATGATATTGCACAAGTAGAAGATCATGAGACCGGCAAACTTAAAGCCCATCATGGTTCCGGCAGTGCAAAAATTGACAGGATGCAACTTGAAATCGAGTCATTGAAGCTGCAGGTGACATCCCTGAAAGAGCTTATAAAGGAAAATAATGAGCGGTTTACAAGAGTGAATGAACAGATTGGTGAGATACGCACATTTGGCACAGAGCGTGAGAAAAAGATACGGGATATTGAGTTAAAATCAGAGAAATCAGTGGCACTTGTAAGTGAAGTCCACCCGGAGACACTTATGGCTGAACTGCGCAAAGAGACTGCAAAAATGGATGCGCTAAGGGCAAAGATAGATGCGCAGGAAGCAGTTTCAGGCAAGATTATTACTGAATTGAAGGATATAAAGGTAAACATGGCTGCGTTTCGAGGGATAGAGCAAGTTGTCAAGCTTAACTGGGAGACTACAGAGAATCTCGGGTCAATACAGAAGGTGCAGTCCCTGGTTGAGCGCCATGCAGACCGCGTCGAGACAATATTTGGACTGGTTGAGAAGAATTTCAAGGAATTTGCAAAGTTCAAGGATATGGCTCATGAACTTGATGGTTCCTTCAGTGAACTTGGTAAAGAGTTTGACTCTTACAAGGTAAAATTTACAACACTTGCAACTAAGGATGAAATGTTCAGGTTCGAGAAAAGCGCAGGCGCGCTAATAGAGAAGGCAAGTGATACGCATGACAAATTCATGCATAAGGAAGAGGAATGGAACATGAGAATTGACGAGTTAGGGCATAAGATGGATATGTGCCTGCGGACAGTAGATAAGCTTGAGGCGAAGAATGTAGATATTATAAGAATATTTAGTACTATTCAGAAAAGCATAGAAGATTTTGAGAAAGTGAAAGTATCTGTGTCTGAAAATAGCATGAGAACAGATATGGCAAATCGCCATATTGATTCGCTTCTGGATACTTTGGGCGAACTTGCAGAAGTTAAAAAGTGATGTTATGAAGAAAGTGAAAACTGGTATCCTGTCGAAAATAAAACATGCAGTGTCAAGAAATAATGCTGTGGTTTACCCTGCATCTGTAAAACATGAGAATCTGGAATTTTACAGAAAACTGAAAGTTGTCCAGAGACTGATAAGGAATGCGGATAAGGATTCCAAGAAATCTGTAAAGGGAAATGCATTGGCTTTGGAGTTATGCCAAAATAAGATTTCCGGACTTGAAAAGAGGTGTATGGGTATTGTTTCGGATATTAAGAAGATTAGTTGTCATGTTGATGACAGGGAAAAGACAAGCGAATCTCAAAAAATTAGTGTGAATACTATGCTTGCACATGAAAGGGAGATAGGAATCCTTAAAGGAACATGCAGTGTATTGTCTAAAGATATTGGCCGGGTTCAGCATACTGTTGAGGGAATCAGCAGGAAGAATGTGGATAGGAGTGTGAAAGAGAACATCCACAATATCTCTCTGCTTGAGAAGAAAGTTGATGCTCTTTCAGAGGCGTGCCTGGTGATGTCAAAGGAGTTAAAAGCGCGTACTGCCTAGTTTCCAAAGCTTAGTTTTGAGTATTTTGCGGCGCTTCCAAGACTCTCTTCAATCCTTATGAGCTCGTTGTATTTTGCGCACCTGTCGCTTCTTGCAGGGGCGCCGAATTTTGTCTGGTTTGCGCCGATGCCCATCACAAGGTCTGCTATGAAGGGGTCTTCTGTTTCGCCTGAGCGGTGAGATACGACGACGGTCCAGTTGTTTTTGAATGCGAGGTTTGCGGCCGCTATTGATTCTGTTAATGTGCCTACCTGGTTGACTTTGAGGAGGAGTGAGTTGCATGCGCCTGTTTCAAGTGCTTTTTTTATGCGCTCTACGTTTGTTACAAGGAGGTCGTCGCCGACAATTTGCGTTTTGTTGCCTACTTCTTTTGTCATGGCGGCAAAGCCTTCGAAGTCGTTTTCTGCGAAGCCGTCTTCGATTGAGATTATCCCATATTTGTCTATCAGTTCTTTGTAAAAGTCTATCATTTCAAGGGATGTCATCTGTTTTCCGCGGACATTGTAGGTGCCGTCTTTGTAAAATTCGCTTGCTGCCGGGTCTAGCGCGAATTTGACCTGTCCTGCGTAGCCGGCTTGTTCTACTGCTTTTAGCATGAGTTCGAGGCGCTCTTCTACGCTTTGTATCGGCGGGGCAAAGCCGCCTTCGTCTGCGATGTTTGTGCCGCCTGCGCCGAATTTTTGTTTCAGGAGCCCTTTGAGTGTGTGGTATGTCTCTGCGCACATTCTTACGGCTTCAGTGAAGTTTTTTGCGCCTATGGGCATCAGCATGTGTTCCTGTGGGTCGTTTTCTATTCCTGCATGTTTGCCGCCGTTCATGACGTTCATCTGTGGAACTGGCATGATGAATTCGTTTTTGTTGCCTGAGAGCTGCGCGAGGCGCTCGTGGAGGGGGATGTTTGCGAGTCTTGCTGATACTTTTGCTGCTGCGATGCTTACGCCGAGGATGGCGTTTGCGCCGAGAACGGATTTGTTTTTGGTGCCGTCGAGTTCTATCATCTTATTATCGAGTTCTTCCTGGTTCCTGCAGTCCATGCCGATGATCTCTTTTGCGATTATGTTGTTTACGTTGTTTACGGCTTTCAGGACGCCTTTTCCCATGTATCTTTGTTCGTTGTCTCTTAGCTCTACTGCTTCGTAAGAGCCTGTGGATGCGCCGGAGGGGATAAGTGCGCGCTTTATTATGTTTCCTGCTTTTAGGTCAACTTCTACTGTAGGGTTGCCTCTTGAGTCTAGTATCTCTCTTGCTTTAATCTTTGTTATCTCGAATTCTGATGTCATTGTATAGCACCTCGTATTTTGTTGAATTATTCCTATTCCTTAATATCATATATATTTCATGATTTTTTTTATATGTTGTGTTATCCATGGGTGATTGGGATATCCTTAATTTCGCTAATGTTTTTCAGGTTTCTTTGTGTTGTTTGTATGTCTGCTGAGGTTGTCTTCGGATTTCGTGAAAATTAAGATGCGGCAAAGGAAGGAGGCGCTGTTGTCAGGAGGGCAAGAATCCTGGTGTGAAAGTTGTTTCAGAGGAAAAAATTGTCCTGACTTGCGCAAGGGGAAGAGAGTTGCCTGTAAGAAGTAGTTTTTCTGGTCTGTTTTTTACGTTTTTGGGAGTTGCATGCTTTGAGAATTGTCGTCAGGAACGAGGGAAGTTGCAATGACTGCCACAATGATTACGATAATTATGATTACCATGATTATAAGTAGCGGGCTTCCGCCGCCATTGTCATCTTCATCTGAGCATTCCTCCTCATATTCGCAGTCTTCGCATGAGCAGTCTTCGTCTTCATCCCATTCGCAGTCACCGTCATAATCGCAGTCTTCGCCTGTGTCTGAGCATTCGGGTTCATTTTGGCAGTCCTGATAGCAGCTGGTGCATGTTTCACTGTCGTCGCAGTTGCCATCCCCGCATACTGCTTTAGTTGACTCCAGTTTTTCAATTGCCGTGTCTATTTTGTCTGCTCTGCTCATGATTCCTGTCAGCATGGACTTTGCCTCTTTGTATTGGCCATTGTTGTAGTGGCTTGTCATCTCAGTTATATCTGCCTGCAGGCCAGTCAGATCTTTTTCTATAGAGGTTGTATCTCCTGTTAACTTATCTGTGCGCGTATTCATTGCTTTTCGTTTATTGTCGATATTGCCAATGTCCATTTTAAAGTCTTTAATCACTTC
>JAFCBW010000085.1 GCA_017610525.1 Candidatus Nanohalarchaeota archaeon
ACTTTTGAATAGCCTGTCAGAATTATGTACAACTGATAAAACCCCAGAAATCCTCCTACCAAGGGTATCCATGTAAATAGAGACGTAACTGTTGAGTATGCCATGACTCTAAAGGTGGATTCATAAGTTCCGTTTCCGCCGACTATTTTCAATAGTATGTGGTATATTAATGCAAGGATGAAAAATATAGGGATAAAGATTACGAGACCACCTATTGCGCCAATTACCAAATCCCCTAAACTGCTGTCCTCTAAGATCATATCCAGAATGGAAATGAATGTGAAATAAACAATCATCACTATTGAAAGAAATGTTAAGGGGCCTTTATATCCGCCAGTTTGCGGCATTATGTCGAAGAATCCTTTCGGGTTAAAGAGAACCATTTTCGCTTTTTCTATAAAGCCCATGTTCCGGAATTGGGCAGGGTTTGGGGGGTTTTGAGTGGGTGGATTTTCGTTTGGATTGGTTTGCGGGCTGCTACTGTCTGGAGTTTGTGGGTTGTTTTGAGTCGGTGGATTCGCGCCGGTATTGTCTGGAGTATTAGGTGTAGTGTCTTGAGATCCTGGCTGATTGTTTGCATCTTTTTCTTTTGCAACCCGATCAACAAGACCATCAATCAGGTCTGGTTTATATCCGTTTTGTTTTAGCTGTTTTTTGATTGTCTCAACATCATAGCCCCGATTAAGTTCGTCGCTTATCCATTTTTCAATTTCTGCGTTGTCGGTCATAGTCATCAAACATTGTCATTTGCTAATTATATTTGATTTGTTCGGGTATATATAGCTTTGGTTGTGGGGGTATCTGGATTTTTTTTCCGTGAAACTATGGAAAAAATAATATGCCTGTAATGAGTGACTGAGAAACAGCATAATTCATCCAAAAAGGCTGATGAGCCACGGCATTATGAGGCTGAATAAGAGGAGGAAGAGGGTTGTTTTTGAGATGGTTTGCGCTGTGCGTTTTGTGTTTTTGATGTTTGCACCCACCAGTACTTCCTCGAGCATGAGACCGCCGTCAAGGGGGCGAAGAGGGAATAGGTTTGCGAGGGCTATGCCGATGTTTAACAGGATTATCCATGTGATTAGGCTTGTTATGAAGGCACCTTTGGCCATTTCGCGGTCCTGTTCTACTTTGATGCCGATGATGCCACGAGTATTGTTTTTGGGATCTTCTACAAGGGTCAGTTCGTATTCGTTGCTGTCTATGAGAAGGATTACGTTGTCGCCGATGGATTTTGCGCCCATTATGCTGATAAATTCTCTGAGATTTGTGATGTTGGTCCCGTCTACGGAGGTTAATTGGGACCCGAGGGTTGTGTTCGGGAGGGCGCCTGCAGGCATGCCTGCGTCTACAGAGGTTATTATGAGCCCGTTGTCATTGAAAGTGATTGCGCCAGATGATACGCCTAAGGTCATTGTACCAATAAATATTATGAGGAGTATTACTGCTGCCAAAATGTTTGAAAAAGAGCCTGCGCCGAATATTCTTGTTTTTGTGAGGGAGGGGGCTTTTTTTATCTCTTCTTCGTCCGGCTCTGCAAAGCCGAGGGGCAGGGGTCCAAAGAAACCGTAGCCGAGGGATTTTACTTTTATGCCTTCGACACGGGCAACGATCGCGTGTGAGAATTCGTGGATTATGAGTATGAATAATATTGAGATTAGCCATTCGGTTATGGGTACGTAGAATACCGGTATTGTTGAATCTTTTGGCATATCTATGGGGAGGACAAGTTTTATTGAGGATTCTACTTCTGTTCCTGTCGCTGTTGACAATGCTATGCTGAATGCGCCGAAGAACAGGGTCATGAAGCCGTAGCCGGACACGCCGAAGAGGAATGTTATGGCTATGAGGATGAATAGAACAGGGCTTGCAAATGCGGCGGGTATCTTGAATGCGTCTATTAAGCCGTGAAAAAAGACAGGATATATTATGTATGTGAACAGTGTGAAAAGGATGAGATATGTTGCGTATTGGCGTGTCCTTTTTAGGCCAGATATGTTTTTCTGGATGAATAGGTATCTTAGGCCAATGAGGCCGAATGAGAATACTATGCCTGCATCTGCGAGGAAGGTTATCAGGCGCGGGTGCTTTTTTGCGGCGCGGTCTATTATTTCAAGACCTTTTTTTGTTCTTCTCAGGAAAACTATGCCTTCACGGGTGAAGTTTTTCCTGTCGAAGAGGTATACTATGAGTGCGATGAATAGAAGAATTGCAAGTGATTCGTAGTTTCCCATGGGCACATATTGAGATTGTTATGTTTATATAGTCTTTGATTTGTTTGGGTTTGTATGTGATTACTTACTCATCGCATATCACTATAGTTTCTTAAATTTGAGAATCTGTATTGTAGTGTTATGGAGTATTCTTTGCTTGTTGAGTATTATAAGAGGCTTGAGGAGACCAGCCTGAAGACTGAGAAGACCAGTATTGTTTCTGAGCTGCTTGCAGGGACTGCGCCTCGGGATATTGAGGTGATTGCGCAGCTTGTTATGGGGCGGGCTTTTCCTTTGTGGAGTGAGGAGGTTGTCGGGATTGCGTCTAATCTTATGATTAAGGCAATATCGAAGGCAGACGGCGTCAAGGAAGATGAGATTATCGCTAAATGGAAGGATTGCGGGGATCTTGGGAATGTTGCTGAGGAGTTTGCTAAAAAGAAGAGCCAAAGACTGCTTTTTCAAAAGGCGCTTCCTGTCTCAAAGGTGTATTCTAATTTGCAGAGGATTGCGAGTCTCGAGGGGCGAAGGTCGCAGGAGAAGAAGCTTTTACTGATTGCGGAGCTTTTGAGTCTTGCCTCGCCTGTGGATGCCAGGTTTATTGTGAGGACTGTTCTTTCTGATCTGCGGGTAGGGGTTGCTGAGGGTATTATGAGGGATGCTATCGCTAAGGCGTTTTTTGCTGATGTGTATTGGAAGGCGACGCTTTTCCAGAAGAACGGGAAGGGGAAGAAGAAGAGGTTTGAGAAGATGCTTTCGGGTATGAAGGGAAAGACGGTTATTGCTGAGGATAAGGTTATGGATGCGCTTCGGTCAAGTGACGGGAAGATTATCGAGGGTTTTGAGAGGGATAATACTATTATTGTGAAGGATATTTTGGAGATTAAGAAGACCGGCAGTTTTTTTCAGAAGAATCTCGGGGCAGAGTATGTGTTTGTTGATGATGCGGATATTGGGAATAAGCTGAAGAAGCGTATAGTTGGTGCTGTTGAGGAGGCTTACGAGGTCGCTAATGATTACGGGATTGTTGCCAGACTTGCGCTTGATGCGGGAGAGATGGGGCTTTCGGGGCTTAAGATGGAGGTCATGAGGCCTATCAAAGTGATGCTTGCAAAAAAGGTTGAGACAGTCGATGAGGCGTTTTCTGTTGTAGGTACGCCTGCTGCGCTTGAATATAAGTATGACGGGTTTAGGATGCAGATACATAAGAAGGGAGGGGATGTCAGGATATATACGCGGCGGCTTGAGAATGTTACTGAGCAGTTCCCTGATGTTGTCTCTTATGTGAGGGATGGGATTTCTGCAAAGGAGTGCATTGTAGAGGGAGAGACTGTGGGATTTGATGCCAAGAGCGGGAAGTATATGGCGTTCCAGAAGATTTCGAGGAGGATCAGGAGGAAATATGATATTAAGAAGATGGCGGATGAGATTCCGGTTGTTGTGAATCTTTTTGATATAAGTTATCTTGATGGGAAAATGCTTTTGAAGATGCCGTTTTTGCAGAGGAGGCTCACGCTTTGCTCGATTGTCAGGGAGATTCCGGATAAGCTGGTTGTGGCAAAGCAGAAGATTACTGATGATGCCAGGCTTGCCGAGGAATTTTATGCAGAGTCGTTGAGTGTGGGTAATGAGGGTGTGATGTTTAAAAATATTGAGGCGCCGTATAAACCAGGGTCTCGCGTAGGGTATATGATTAAACTTAAGCCGATTATGGAGACGCTTGATCTTGTGATTGTCGGGGCGGAGTGGGGCCGTGGCAAACGGTCAGGGTGGCTTTCGAGTTTTGTGCTCGCGTGCAGGGATGAGGAAACCGGCAGTTTTTTGACTATGGGTAAAATGGGGACGGGAATTAAGGAAAAACAGGATGCAGGAGTGAGTTTTGATGAGCTGACGAAGGTTCTTTCAAAGCATATATTGAGGGAGAAGAAGAATGCGGTTGATGTTGCGCCGTTTATGGTGGTTGAGGTCGCTTATGAGGAAATTCAGAAGTCACAGAATTATTCTTCGGGGTATGCGTTGCGTTTTCCACGGCTGATTAAGGTGCGGGAGGACAGGGGAGCGGACGGGGCAGATTGCCTTTCGAGAGTCGAGGAGCTTTTTGGACGGCAGAGGGGAAGATGATTATTTTTGTTACTGTGTAATGAGAAAAAATAAAGATATATAAAGGTATGCACTAAAAAAGATTATAGAAACTAAATAGGGTTAGCAACTAATGAGTAAGATATATAAACCTATAAGAGCCATAAGATAGTAACTGTTTTAGTGATGGTCGGCTATAAGAACATTGGTGGGTGAATTGTTATGATAAGTGAACAGACACTTGATGCATTGAAAAGTATTGGGTTAAATCTATATGAGAGAAAGCTGTATGGCGCTCTGCTTGCCAGAGGAACTTCTACTGCCGGTGAATTGTCAGAGATGGCAACTGTGCCGAGGTCACGATCTTATGATGTTCTTGAATCACTTGCCGACAAGGGATTCGTTGTTGTCCAGCACTCAAAGCCGTTAAGATATGTTGCAATTGCACCCGGTGAGGCCATGGACAGGGCCAAGAACCGCCTGAAGGAGAAGATGGAAGTGGGTGTTGACAGGATTGATCAGTTTAAGACGAGCCCGGCACTGGATGAGCTTGCTTTGCTTCATTCTACGGGTGTTGAACTTGTTGATTCTGCTGACCTGTCAGGTGCGCTGAAGGGAAGATATGCGCTGCACCAGCAGATGGAGACTATGCTTAAGAGCGCGACCAAGAGCGTGGATATTATTACTACGGAGACGGGCTTGAAGGAGCTTTATACGCAGCATTCTGGGCTTATCCAGTCTGCGGTTGATAAGGGTGTTAAAGTAAGGATTGCTGCTCCTGTGACTGATGAAAACAGGGATGCTGCCAAGGCACTGGGAAGCACTGTGGAAGTGAAGGAGCTTTCTCTAGGCGTGAAACATATTCCTATTGGCAGGATGATTGTTGCGGATGATACTGAAGTTGTGATGGCTCTTACTGATGATAAGGAGACGCATTCTTCGCAGGATGTGTCGTTTTGGACATCGTCTGATCATTTTTCTGAGAAGTTTGCGAAACCGATGTTTAATCTTGTGTGGAAGAATGCATGATTTTTTCGGGTTGTCTGGTTCTTTTTGTTTGATTGGGAGTAACTACTCAGCCCATAGAAATCGGCAACATGTGAGCATGTCAAGAGAAGCAAATTCGCGATATCCAAAAGTTGTTAAAAGAGAAAAGCAGTAACATCCGACCAGATTGCAATTCTCACAATAATTTCTCCGATAGGATTA
>JAFCBW010000010.1 GCA_017610525.1 Candidatus Nanohalarchaeota archaeon
AAACAATAGTTTACCAGCTCTAATCGACATGGACCGCATCAAAACTCCAATCAATACCACATTTCTTATCATCCGGATCAGCCAAATCAATTGCAGACCTGATTACATAATCCACTCGCTCACCATCATCAGTTCTACATGTTCCAACAACTTTATCAGAAGCACCATAATAGACTTCCAGATCTGACTTAGAAGACTCGCGGTAATCAACTGTCGCCATAACATTATCAAAAGTTATAACATACGTTAAAACACCATCTATTTCGACATTAAGCCTTCCACTAATATCACAATCTGGCCTTTCCGCTACAATTATTCTACCGCTGATAGTATGCACACACCTATTCTCTTCTTCCTCATCATCATCTTCCCCTCCATCACCATCTCCACCAACAGCCTCACCTTCAACACCCTCAAGCACCACACTCGTCTCAGCATCAATATAATAATTATACCTGAACTTAATATTCAGGTTAAACTCCTGCTTGGGCATATCAGAAGAAAACCCGTCACACTTCACAGAAATCGTCCTCTCCTGCCCTCTCGAAAGCCAGACATCACCCCTGGCCTCCCCAAGGACCCTACAATCCACATCCTCCAGGCCCTCAATCCTCACATTATTCAAATCAATGGCAACATCAACCTCAGAACTATCAAACATATCCCTACACGACAACCCCCCGTCATCCGCACCCACAAAAGCAACACCGCCGCCAACATTACTGATCTTAAGCTCCATACTCATACTATTATCAACAATAATCGGCTGCATAGACTCAATATGAACCTGAATCGGGGCCGCAGTCTGCTTCACACTAATCGGGTGCTCTGAAAACTTCCCGCTCTGCTCCATGACCAGCCACTCATCCTCCCCGACAACCTCAACCGTCGCAACAACATTAGTCACATAAGGATAACACACCCGCGCATAAGCACGATGCGTAAACTCAGTACCATAAAGATGCTCCTCAGGCGACGTAAGCCTCCACACAATAACCTGCTTCTGCCCCTCAGTCTTAAACTCCGCATTAGCAGACCTCAACCCCTCCGGAATCTCCACAACACGATCATTAAAATCCACAGAAAAATCCCCGATCGTCTCCCCTTCCCATCCATTACTCAACCCGTAAAAATTAACATAAACATCCTCCACATTAAGGCTCCCCATATTCTGTATATCAAGCTTCAAAAGAGTCGCCTGCCCACTCACAAGCTTCGCCGGCTTAAACTCAAACGAATTAATCTGCATCCCGTTACCCATAGCAAACGAAGCCCCACTAAACCCAGAATCAGGACACCCAGACACCATCACCACAAAAACAATCGCAACAAACAAAAATCTCATCATATCAAACACCAGATAATCAAATCATCAATCCTTACACAAAAGATTCTTCTCCAAACTACTTAAACTTTTAACATCTGAATAGCACCAGCAATTTAAAGAGTCGCAACCATAATTTGTATCCTCATCATCATCACCAGCATGCCAATCATACTTCACAAGCATACTCCCATCACACCTCATAGAACCCTCACCAGAAGATATGGATCCCTCAACACATGCCCCGCTCTTAGACTCCATAACATTCTTACACCGGCTCCTGCAGCGTGATGCAGACTCGCTCTCAAGCGGAGGATAACCCTCACCATCCGGTCCCGCACCCTCAACCTCAACAACGCACCTGCAGACATTATCCTCATCATACACATCCATATTATCGCACTCCGTCTTCTTAAACAGATTATTGAAATTCACACTCATCTTCTTCAAATCCAGCTTCTCAACATCAATATAAGTAATAGACTGTATCCTGCTATTGCGGCTCTCGCCAGTCATCTCAGCAATAGTCTTATCACCTATCCCAACAATCCTCATCCCATCAACAGTCTCACTATTGCTAATCCTGTGAACCTCGCCATTGGCACTCGACGTTACCCTGGCATCACGCAAACTACCCTCAAGCCCCAAACTCAACGCATCATGATATTGCGTCTCCTTACATCCATTATCAAAATTCCATTTATAAGTTCTCTCTGAATCACAATTATTCCCACTACAATCACGACAATCCTCACGTCCATCATTCACTCCGTCGCCATCAGAATCCCTTTCATCATCCTTCAAGCCAACAATATCCTCCCACTCATCCGGCAAACCATCACCGTCAGAATCCATCCAGAACGTCCTCTCAGTATACTGCTTGCTAATACCTGGCTTATTAAGTGTGCCCACACTCAAACCGCGCAGGTTAATATCCTCAACCTTAACATCATGCAGTTTCAAATCCCCCAGATAAACAATCATATCATCTTCTATAACCGAACCGCCCGAAACCACTTTCAAGCGAACCTTAACATCAGTTCCGGGATAAGTCGCAATGACATCCTCCGTACACATCGCCAATCCCTCAAAACGCTCATACTGCCCAAGATCCTCGCACAACTCCTCACAAGATCCCCCCTTATAGACCTCTCCATCACGGTCGCGCCCCGCACCAGTACCCACCTCAACATCATCACTGCTCCCGACAACACTAACAGACGTCTTCACATCAACATAATAATAATATCCGGCAACAATCGAAAGCAGATACTCACCCTTTGGCCGCGACTCCCCCACATCATACAGGCAATAAACCACCGCTTCCCCGTCATAAAAAGAATAAGTCTCATCACAATCAAGCCCTGCCCCATCAAGCGAAACCTCAAGCTCAACAAGCCGATTAGTATCACTCACATCAATATCCAAAGAACACCCCGAAGAACTAGGAAAACCCCCTGCAGCATTCCTGATAATCAGCACCAACTCAGCCTCCCGCCCGTCACTGGACTCATAAAAAACAAGAGGCGACTTCGTCTTAACCTGTATCTGGATCGGCCCGTAAGAATTCCACACATCAACCCCCCCACCGGAATACTTCCCCTTGCTCGCATCATCCCTCCTCTCAGCCGCACTAATCGCCTGAAACTTCGCATTAGCCCTAGTCTCATAATAATAGCACAACCTCCCATTAAAATTATACTTCTGCGTAATCCCCTTCGAAACCGTATCCTCAACAACCTTAAAAGTATTATAATACCCTGCACTCATACCCTGCGCCTTCGTATCCATATCATACCCCCTAAACTCATCAACAGTCCACTCACCGCCGGAAGCAGTCCCCATACTCACATCCTCATCAACAGACTCCCACACCGCATCATCATACCCATACATAAAAAAACTAACATCCTCTGCATCAAACGCACCCACATTCTCAATCTCGCACGACAACTGAACCTGCTCCTTATCACTGATAGTAGGAAAATCAAACCCGAAACTACTGACCTTGACCCCGTCATTGACCCGGGGTCCCGGGCACCCCGAAACAATAACAATACACAAAATCAAAAGCCATACCCTCATCTGCAAAAACACCTCAGGCAACACAACAAGACCAACCTTACAAACATTAATAGTAATATTGACACCCAAAATTAATAAAAGATAAGAAAAAAGAAAGAAAAAAAGGCTGCTAAATAAACAGCCATTCAAAAGCCTCAACCGTCAAGAGGCGAATCCTTCACCTGGACACTCGCAGCCTTCTCTACATAGTAATGATATTCAGCTGTCGCAACCACCTTGAAATTCGTCTTCGGTGCCACTGCATCTCCAAAAGCATACTTGCAGTATATAGTGCCTTCACCCTTCTTCAGGTAAACCTCGCCGCCGCCGCAATCCGCAGCATCGCCGTCAACAGTCACCACAACAGAGACTCTTCCACGGTCCTTCGTATCAGTATCAACAGAACACCCTACACTCGAATCCGTCGAAAACCCTCCTCCGACATCCCTAACGCTAAAAACCAGCGGCAACTCCTTCCCGCCTACAGACCTTATATTCTTCTGCGTCTTCAACTCAAGTTGTATTGGTCCTGCAGCATTGATAGACAGGGCCTTAGTATTAGTAATCTTCTCTGCCCTCATCTCATTCTTCGAATTCAAAGTAACCATAGTCAAAGTCGACGTTGAATAAGGGAAACAAAGCCTTGCATAAAAATCCTGCCTTACAGGCGGTATCCCGTCAAGCATATCCGGTGGCTGAAGAATAAACGTATACATCCTACCTCCACCTGGAATACCCTGCTCTTCATCAGGCGGCATAAACTCAGCTGATGCCAGCGAATCATGAACAAAAGGTGAAGTACTCGAGACACTGGGTATAGCCTGCTCAACATGCCATACATTAGTCCCGGAATCAATATTCTGCCCGTAGACATACAGGTCAGTTGACTCAATCTCCTTTCCACCGACATTCTGCACCTCGACATTAAGCATCACAGTATCATCATCATACACAGAACCGAAATCAAACGAGAAATCCTGTATCACTCCCCCCGCATTCTGCACCATATAACCGGAATTCGGACACCCCGAAACAAACACAATACTCAAAACCACTGCCAAAAATAATAATTTTTTCATATCAAAAACCCCCAGATAATTTAACTTCATACATTAGATAACACTCCAGATATATATACTCCATAGAGATATTGCTGTACTCAAAGCAAACAACACATTAAGTACATGACAAAGTCCCACAATCTACACATTAAGACTTTGACTATATAATATATTCAAACTCATATAAATAGTTTATCAAAAATCATATGATTTTAGTAAAAATTTGAGAATCTTAAGCTTCTTTCCCACGAATAACACAGGGAAAATTAGGAAATACGCCAATTGCATTAAATTTCCGCAGATTTGATTGACAGATTATACTTTATTCCAATCAAAAATCATATGATTTTGGTGAAAATTGGATAATCTTAAGCTTTTGATTGAGAGATTATACCTTATACCAATCAAAAAAAAGAGAAAAACACCAAAATATCACAATACTTTTCTTGCATCACAGATTATCTTCCCATGGTCAAATGCAATCTTTTCAGGCAGGTCACCAAATCCAAAATACTTGACTTCCGCTGCCTCATCAGTCTTTTTTGCCACACCACAAATAATCTTCAGAATATAAGCCAAAGTAATAGTATGCCCCCTCGGGTCTCTTTTAGGATCAGAATAAACCCCAACCACCCTCACAGGTTCACACGTCAGGTCCGTCTCCTCCTTTATCTCCCTCACCACTGCATCCTCCACAGTCTCACCGAGCTCCACAAACCCCCCGGGAAGAGCCCAATAACCCTCATATGGATAAGCTGACCTTTTTATCAGAAGAACCTTTCCCTTCCTCAAAACAACCCCATCTACAGTAAGCATAGGCACTTTCTTTCTCATCTGTTCAAAGGATATGTCTGCTTCCGTTTTACCACACCTAAATATGAACTATATTTCCTCTATAAGCATATTCTCTTTCGGACCGATAATATACACCCGGCAACAGTTGACCATATCAAGTGCATTTTTCAGCTTATGTTTCCTTTCAGCGTATACATCAAACAACTTCTCGCCCCGGTTCACTTTCTGCCCCTTCTTGAAATAAAGATAAACACCCGCACCCTTGTCCTTCGGAGCACCTGCAAGACGCGCAATTTTTGAGATGGCAGTATTCGATATCTGCTCTATTGTACCGGACGTGTCTGCACATATTGACTCCTTATACCTGCCAAGCATCTTCTGAAAGTCCTTTTTCGGGTCCCCGTTCTGCGCCACAATGATCTCATTGAATTTCTTCAGCGCACGTCCCGAATCAAGTATTCTTCTTGCCTTTTCCTCATCCCCATGTCCTGTCATCTTAAGCATAAGAGCCGCAAGCTCTATTGACTTCTCCCGCAAGTCCTTCGGGCCTTTACCCTCAAGTATCTCCACGATATCAATAGCCTCTAGAACCGGGCCGATACCCCTACCTATAGGCCCATCCCCTTTTGTTATCGCGCATTCCACATGCATATCAAGCTTCCTGCCGACAAGTTTGAATCTTTTCGCAAGATTGCGGGCTTTCTCAATCTTACTGACCTTGGCGCCGTCACCTAACGGAATATCTATCAATACATACTTTGAGCCAGCAGATTTTTTCTTGGAAAGAACTGAAGCTATAACCTGTCCCTCCGGATCCAGTGAAAGCGGATACTCGGCACGGAGAAGTTTATCATCAACCGGCGCAATATCAAGCGAGCCGCCCCATATGAGACACGCGTTCGTCTTATTGACGATGTGCTTTATCTGCCTGATATTGAATGACACATCGCAAAACACCTCCATTGTATCCGCAGTGCCTGCAGGAGAAGTGATCGCGCGCGAACTTGTCTTTGGAATAGTCAGCCCTGCAGCCGCAACTATTGCTACAACTATTGGAGTTGTCCTATTGCCCGGAACACCACCGATAGAATGCTTGTCCACAATGCATTTCTTGTCCCATGCCATCTGCTCGCCGTGCTTCACCATAGCTTTCGTGGTGTTTATAGTCTCCCTCTCCGAAAAGCCATGCACATAGATAGCAGCGACAAGAGCGCCAAGTTCAATATCAGTTAAGCGGTTCTGGTCTATATCCCTGATGAGTTTATCTATTTCCTCTTTCTTCAGCTCTATATCATCAAGCTTCTTTTTGATGATATCAAGTGATTCAGGTCTCCGGGCAGGCCTTATACGAATTACTGTACCTTCTTTTATACCATATCTTCTTGATTCCTTCCTCAAGCCAATATGCCCTAATCTTATCATCGTACTGGTAGTCTCTATATATGCTGTTTTCGTAGTCTTCTTATACGTAACCTCAATTCTGTCATGCGGCCTGAGCCCCAGGTCTGTTGCATCTTCTACATTCAGTTTGACTATAGGTATCCCTGGCTCAAAATCCATGAACTGTGCTTTCAATTTCAGCATATGATTACCTCACCAACAACATCCACTCAATTTTTGCCGCACCACTCAAACCATTGACAACAGCAGAATATTCAGCGCTTGAATATATTGTGTATCAGTATTAATATAGGAAATATCTCGAGCCTGCCAAGAAGCATGTTAAAAATCAGGGTTATCTTCGCTATCGCAGGCGCAGCCGCTATATCTATTATATTCATGCCAACAGTCCCCTGTGCAGATGTCACCTGGAAAAAAGATTCCATGGGAGTATACCCCAAAAACACAAAAATCATTGTCCCGATGACAAGAGCCACACTATACGTAAATATAACAGTTCCTGTCAGGCGGATAGTCTTCTCATCTATTACATTCCCATGTATCTTGAACGGTATTATTGCACTCGCAGGAGACGACATTTTTTTTATTGTCCACAAGATAGCTTTTAAGGACACTATGAAGCGCATCTGTTTTATGCCCCCCGCTGTCGACCCTGAAGAGCTGCCCACATACATAAGTATAGTCAAAACCAGCAACACAGACGTCGACAGGGTAGATATCTCAGACAATGTAAAACCAGTAGCAGTTATCGCAGATATTGTCTCGAATATAGATATTTTTGCCCCTGCAGTCAGGATATACAAAACTAACGAAGACACCAATATCATGACTGCCATCGACTGTACCTCAACATTTGCAAGCGCATCCTTTATGCGCATCTTGAATATCTTATCATGTATCATAAAATTAATTGAGCCGATCAGCATCAGCATACAGATAACTGCTAAAGTCGCATCACCGGCTGTAGAAAAAATATCGCCCCTTACTATGAAGCCGCCAGTTGATATTGAAGAGAACATAGTTGTAACTGACTCAAATGCCCCAAGACCGGAAAGATAAAGGAGACCCATTCCAAGCATAGAATATATAAGATATATTTTCATCATCCTTCGTGTCGTATACATGATAGTTGGTTCAAGTTTCTCCGTATAGCCCTGTGCCTCGTAAAGCGAAGTAGACGATGTCCTAAGATGGCTAAGAACCGAAAGAAATATTATGATTATACCGATGCCGCCAAGCCACTGGGTTTCCGAGCGCCAGAAAAGGATGCTCTTCGGAACTGCAGATATGTCCTCAATCACTGTGAGCCCGGTTGTCGTAAAACCGGATATCGCTTCGAAAAAGGAGTCAAGCACAAGTGTATCCGAAGTGCCCGCGAATATATAAAGATACGGTACCGCACCGATAAGTGAAAAAACAATAAACGTCATGGCAGTGAGAGTAAGGCCCTCATTAAGGTCAAGGCGCCCCCTCGTAAAATTTTTGTCAAGGACAACACCCAAAAACAGCGATATCACTGTAGGTATTAGGAAAGCCACTACAGGTTCGCCATAAATTAGTGCCGCTATTATTGGCAGGACAAGAAATGCTGCGAATATTTCAAGAAGGATACCCAGATATGCAAGAATATTTTTCAAGTTATTCTCCTTTGACAAGTTTTAGGAGGCGCGGCATTGTCTCTGTTTTCGTGATGAACAGTGCGACATCGCCAGATTCAAGGCGGGTGTCTTTGTCCGCGATTATCACTGTGCCATTGCGATATATGCTCCCGAGAAGTGCGCCACTCACTCTCGTACCTACACTATTCACTACATCACTATTCTCCGGTATCACAAGTTCAAGTATCTGCGCTTTACCGTCGCTGATTTGTGCTACAACACGCTCGCCTGCGCCGAGAAGGACATTAGTGATCGAAGTAATAGCGATCTGCGTAATAGGAATAATTGACTGGATACCAAGCTTCACAAAAAGCTCCTCATTACCGGGTTCATTGACACGCGCCACAATGCGCGGAACCCCTATGCTTTTTGCGATTTCGCATATCATCATGTTCGTCTTATCATCCTGCGTTGCCGCAACAATCGCATCACATTTTTCTATGCCTGCATCTTCAAGCATAACCATATTTGATGCATCGCCCTTAAGCACAAGAGCATCAGTATCGAGCGCTATCTCTTTAGCTATTTCTGTATCTCTCTCAATAAGAGTTACTTTGTGTTTCTCCTTCGAAAGGACCTTTGTCAGGTTCACGCCAACATTTCCGCCGCCCGCAACAATTATTCTCAAGCATATCACCCGTAGATTTCACTTACAATTTATTGGGGATGTAGTATATATATATTTGAGATTTTATCAGGATAAGCTATTCTGATAGCCCCTGCGATAGCACCATCATTTCTCTGCAAAGAAGTAACACGCATCACAATTTCTAAAATGATTATGCGAAGCTTTATATATTTGCAGAATCAATTACAGCATAGTTGATTGCATCGGAACAATTATAGAGGGCGCATGAAACTGTTTTAAAAAAAGTTATAGGGTTAAGCGATACGTTTTAAAAAAACGCACGCAACTCCCAGACTTGGTTGTAAAATGATATGAAGAACTGGAGGTTTTAAATATGGCAGAAAAAAGAAACTTTGTTTTAATGAAAGGGGGTAAAGATACCGATTCTATTTTCACTGGAAGAGCACCCCGCCAGGCAGCTTTGAAAGCAGCTAACAGAGGAATAACAGACATCAAGCTGAGAGAAAGGGGAACCAAAAAAGTACACAACTTCAAGGGTTCCAGGAACCAAGTAGATGCACCGGCTAACGCACCATCATGGATGGGATCCAAAGTATGGAAGCCAGCAGTAAAGAAAATCGGCATTGAAAGGCTTGACAAAGGCAAAAAAAAGAAAAAGTAACTGCCCAAGTTAAGTAACATCAACTGATTTCATTTTATAGCGCTACCGGACATTCTTTTTGTCCGGGGCATTTTTTGTTTTTTTCTATATGTATCGTTTTTTTCTTTTATTCATGATACTAGTACTTGTTTAGATAATTTTCTGGAAGTATATATACATATATACAACCACGAAAAAAATTCGCATAACACACAGATGAGTGTAAGTTTTACGAACAAAACTTCGTAAAACATGATGTTAAGTGAAATTCCGGCGGCGATCTAAACAATAGCCAAATCAGCGATTTGAAGAAATAGTAAAAGAGACAGACGTCTATTCAACCTGTAAATCGCTCATTAACGAACTTATCTTTGGATTATATTTATCTTTAACTTCACCCCAAACATCTTGAACCGTTTTGCCTGAAATTTTTGAAGGCATATCTCCACTATGTATAATACATAATTCACCAGAGTAATATTGCATCCGTATTATTCCGCTAGTATCTATATAAAAAACAGGCGATTCGCCCTGTATCAATTCTTCAAGATATCCATTCCAAACCCCGTTGGATCTGTATTTATCTGCTCGTATAATCGCATTATTATCCTCGGAAAGAATCTCACTCGTAGCGTCAATTACGCAATATAATACCCTTTCTGCCAACGCCCCTTTGCGATCAACAGGCATTATAAGCTCATCTGTAGGTGCATCATCCGTTCTATTGTAAATACGTTTGATTGACTTAAATAAACCCATACTATTCATTAGTAGTAAAACTATATAAATCTATCATTAAGATTATTTCAATTGTAATGACCCACAAAGATACCCGCCTTATCAAAACGCTCGCCACATGAACTCTCCTCCGCTTCGATCCGTCGCCTTTCGGTGAAATTGGTTCAGGTCACTTAACAGCAGATAAAGCGGTTACGCCTACGGCTTCAACCAAATCCTGCTTCGCAGGACTTCGTTTATCTGCATATGTTAGACACGCCCTCCTGCTTTCTACGATACCCACTATCGATTTTCTCCCTCAGAACGCAATCCTAAGCTTAATATCCTCAAACTCAAAATCCAGTTTCTTCGTACCCTTTAACTCACCGGCACAAAGCTTAGAAGTAGTACCTTTCTCTATCTCATCCTTCCACTTATCCAAAAATTTATCATCCCCTGTAATGCAAAGCTCTATCGCCTGCGCAACCTCAAGCCCCTTCTCCTTCCTCGCAATCTGAATCTTCCGTGTAAGCTCGCGCACAGCACTCTCCTCTACAAGCTCGCTATCTCGCGTCGTATCTATATACACTGCCCCACCCTGGAATCTCTCACCTGCCACATTATCAGGAATCTTCTCATCAAAAGCCACCATCTCTTTAGTGACCTTATACTTCCCAAGAACAGCCGCGCCCTTTTCCAACTTCTCTTTAAGCATCTCCGGCTTCTCTTTCATCACAAGCTCAATCACTTTACCCGTATCCTTCCCGAATACCGGACCTATCTTTTTATAGTCTGGCGTTATTTTCTGCTCAAGCTTCATCTCCCCGAACTTTATCTCTTTTATATTCGTAATCTCCTTGATAATCTTCTCTGTAGCCTTCACAGACTGCTCTGTCTTTTTATCTGCCACAATCGTCGCAGACCTTATTGGCCATCTTAGCTTGACATCTGCGTTCTGCCTTGCGCTGTTGATTGATTCTGTTATTATTTTTGCGGTTTCCATATCAATTTCGAGAGTTTTATTGATTAGTTTTGCATCTGGTTTTGGGAATTGTTCGAAGTGGATGCTCTCGCATTGGCTTTCACTCTTTAATGAATCAAGGTATATTTTCTCTGTTGAGTATGGAGTTGCGGGAGCCATGAGCCTTATTAGCTTATCCATGACATACCAGGTGGTTTGCGATGCTTGTTTTTTGTCTGCGCCAGTATAGTTTTGAGAGACGCGGGGGCGGATTAGCTTTATGTACCACCTTGAGAAGTCATTCATTATGAAGTCCTCGATAAGGTTAAGGGACTTGTACGCATAATATTTTTTATTGTAATCTGCGCATTTTTTTATCAGCGTGTTTGTCTTTGAGATAAGCCATTGGTCTATTGTCTGCAAGTCTGCTGTCTCTATGTTTTCAATATCTTTTTGTGCACAGTAGGTCTTTGCGAAATTATAGATGTTCTGGTAGATATTGAAAAAGCGCGACGTCTCCTTTACCTTTTCCCAGTCAAAGTAGAAATTGTTTTCAGGGGCGCTTGATAAGAGATTGAATCTCAGGATATCGCGCGAGTATTTTTCAATGACTTCTTCTGGACCAGTCGCATTACCAAGACTCTTCGACATCTTGATGCCCTTGGCATCGAGGACAAATCCATGCATAAGAATCGTCTCATAAGGCATCTTGCCGAATGTGATGACACTGGTAATCATCTCTGAATTCCACCACCCTCTTATCTGGTCCGGCCCCTCGATATTCAGCTTGGCAGGCCACATCTCTTCGAACAGCTTCTTCTCTTTAGGATAATTAAGAGACGCCCATGAGGCGACGCCCGAATCAAACCAGACATCAAGAACATCAGGTATCCTGCACATCTTCTTCCCGCACTTATCGCACACAAACGTAACCTTATCTATATAAGGGCGATGAAGGTCTTTTATATCCTCATTCAGCTCCTTTTTTGAGCCAATGACCTTTACATAATCGCAAGCTTCACAAATCCATATAGGAAGAGGAATCCCCCAGTAGCGCTGGCGTGATATAGGCCAGTCATTCAGGCTCTCAAGCCAGTTCTGGTTTCGTTTCTTTGCCCATGTAGGAACCCAGTTAATCTTTTTGTTTTCGTCAAGAAGCTTGTCCCTAATCGCAGTCACCTTAAAAAACCATTGGGGGACCGCCATCTGGAGAAGAGGCGTTTTGCAGCGCCAGCATTGGGGATAATCATGCGTGATTTTTTCCTGCGCTAAAAGTGAGTTTGTTTTTTCAAGCTCTTCGATTATGTATTGGTCCGCTTCTTTCACATAGATACCGCTGAACTTCCCCACTTCCTCTGTAAACGTGCCATTGAGGTTGACAGGGCATATCTTCTTAAGGCCATTTTCAAGACCTACTTTGAAGTCTTCCTGGCCATGGCCGGGAGCTGTATGGACAAGACCCGACCCGTCCTCCAGCGTGACATACTGGTGAGACGTAACCACGCGCCCCCGAACGTCTTTCTGGACAGGGAGAACATCTTTCATGGGATTATCGTATCTTGTGTCTTTGAGGTCTTTTCCCTTTACAGTCTTCACAATCTGATAGTCTTTGACAGACGCTTTTTCCATGACCGTCTTCACAAGTTTTTCCGCGATTATAAGTGTGTCATCACCTACCTTCACATAAGCATAATCATACGACGGATGCACCATGATGCCGGTATTTGACGGGAGCGTCCACGGGGTTGTCGTCCATATGACAAGATAGTGATTGGGTTTATCTATGATTGGGAACTTCACATAGATTGAAGTGTCATTGGCTTTGAAATATTCGATTTCATTATAGGCAACAGCAGTTGCGCAATGGGAGCACACATGGACAGGATAGATGCCCTTGTACAGAAATCCCTTCTCAAAACCCACCTTGAAAGTATGCCATGCCCCCTCGATATAAGAATTATCAAGCGTAAGGTAAGGGTTATCCCAATCCATCCACACACCGAGATTCCGAAATTGCCGGTTCATTGCATCTATATGCTCTGTTGCAAACTTATGGCACTCAGAATTGAACTTCTCTATGCCAAGCGTCTCGATTTCGTCCTTGTTCTTGAGATTGAGCTTCTTCTCAACCTTATTCTCAATCGGGAGCCCGTGAGTATCATATCCCGGCTGCACCCAGACATTATGACCGGTCATCCTGAAGTATCGGATATAATAATCCTTAAGAATCTTATTCCACGCAGTACCCATATGTATTGAGCCAGTCGCATAAGGGGGCCCGTCAAGAAAGTAAAAGCGCTTCTTGCCTTTATTCACAGTTATCGATTTCTTCTCGATATCATTCTTCAGCCAGTACTCCCGTATTTCCTTCTCTATATCTTTCAGCGCATCCATTTTTATCACTTCTGTATATGATTCATGTGTTAAGTTTTTATGTTTATTCCCAGGCGGGTCTAATCTGCACTCAGGAAGACAAAACTTTGACAAGATATTAAGTTTACTAGGGAATCACCCAAAAAAAACTCTAATGACTATCTCCGTTTCATATCACTTTTGTGATTTAAGCACCCTCAGCATATCGATAATCATGAGTTAACTATATAATATTTACTGTTGTTATATATCGTTCTGAAATTCTTAAAAGGGGGAGGGGGGAAATATTATGAAACAGGAAAAAATGTATGACAATGCGCAAAAGCTGGTAAACGACTTTTCGAAAAAGTACCCGTCAATTGCCACGCAACTTAACCATGACCAGCTTTTGACAGCAGCACTCATGTCCACATTCACAAAAAGCTCAAAAAATTGATATATAAACAGGCCAATCCAATCTAGATATATGCCCGAAAATTACGAGCTAAAACCAGATAATACGGCATTTGTTGTATACAAATCAGTCAGATTTTTTGTTCTTTCATCAATATTTTTCGCTATCATCTACCTTGTTGCAAACCCGGTTCTCGGCAGATATATTTGGTACATTATTATTGGCTTCATCCTGTTGCAGTTATTTATCTATTATTCCATCAGCGTCAGCTATCGCAAAGAGAAATATATCTTCTTTCCAGATAAGCTGATACACAAATCAGGAGGCATTTTTTCAGACAATGAAACAGAACTGGTTGTGAAAAATATAACCCATGTTACCATGCAGCTGCCCTTTATCGAAAATAAACTGTTTCAGACAGGCACTGTTCACATACAATCTGCCGGGAGCGGCATTGCTGAAATCCGCCTGCGCTCTGTCAACAGCCCAAAGCACTATTATGAATATATTGAGAAAATTATGAAGAACAACGGCTTTAGACTCTCGAAATCCGAATTAGTCCAGCAGGAGCGCCCGGCCATCGCGGGCGTTGTCTTCGAAGTGTTACGTCAATTCACTGCAACCGGCTTTATGCTCTTCATCGTAGGACTTAACATAGGAATATTTTCTTTGGTTAGCGGCCACATAGGACTTGTGTTGTCCGGTGTTGGACTCGTATTGCTTTTGCTATTGAGTCACTCAGCCCTATTGTTCCTGGACTTGAAAAAAAGACACTATATTATCTATTCTGACACGATTGTTTATAAGGAAGGCTTCCTTTCAAAAAATGACTCCTTTATCCCAATAGAAAACCTGTCTGATACCACAATCACCCAGACCCTTGTTGACAAGATATTCAATTTATATGATGTCAAGATAAGTTGCCAGGGCAGCAGCCAGGAGATTCATTTCAAAAATATGGTAAATGGTCCTGCTCTTAAATCCAACATCGACACCATGGTAAGTAAAAGCCAGTCTTTGACTGGAACAGCCAAAGTTTCAGAAAAGACAATTGAAGATGATACTGACCTAAAGAAAATGCATTATTGTAAGCAAGAACCATTGCATAATGATACTGAATTTACTGCAGAGTACAGGATGGATGGTAAGAGAACCATTGTTCCGATGCTGCTTCTGCTACCTATTTGTTTGATCTTGTTCCCTTTAATGATTTACTGGATTATCGCATTAGTATTGCAGGTAATCAAAATGAAAGCAACCAAGTATATTGTTAAGTCAAACAGTATGGAAGAGCAGTATAATTTCATATCATCAAGGAATAATGAATTTACAGACGATAAGATCACAGGAATAATTTTCAAAGAGAGTTT
>JAFCBW010000086.1 GCA_017610525.1 Candidatus Nanohalarchaeota archaeon
ACAAACTACCTCCAAACGTACTTTCAATGCTCAATAAGGGAAATGTTGTGTTTTGCGAGACGGTATTCATGGATATACCATTCTGTGAACTCGCGATATTTATCCTTATCTATGTCTCGCATTGAATATGTGTCTTTCTCGTTCCAGAAGAGCATCCATGCATTTCTCATGTCGTCTCCAAATTCATCGCACCTCATGAACTCCTGTAATTTATCTCTTAAAAACTGCTCTGTTATTTCCATATCTTCAGTCCTGCTGGTTTCTGTTGCTTTGTTCATGCAGCATTTCTTGTATTTTTTGCCGGAGCCGCACGGGCAGGGGTTGTTTCTTCCTGTTTCCATGTGTGTTTATTTGATGGAAAAATACTTATTTGTGAGTGTAGCGAGGGCATAGAATTATAATTATTTGTGCGCTAATTATCTGTTGGATATTATGAAGAGAGAAGATGCTGCAAAAAAGAAGCGCGTGCGCAAGCAGAAGAAGGATGCAAAGACGGATACTAAGGCGCAGGTCCCTCGGAAGAAGAGGAGAAGTTCCAATACGGTTAGGAAAAAGGAAGTTAAGAAGGATGATGTGACGCAGGAGAAGTTTCGTGTTTTGGGGCTTGAGCGCAGTTTTTTTGCGATGGCGCTTGTTGTTGTCTGTGTGATGGGTTTTTGGGTTGTTTTTTTGTGGGATGAGCCTGTCAGCCCGGAAGGGAGGGTTGTTGAGTTTTCTTTGGTCAATGATAGTCTTGATGATGATGATGTGAGTGAGAATTCGTCTTTTGAGATTTTGGAGGAGCAATATGCGCAGATTGTGCTTTGCAATGAGTATCTTGCACGCAGGGAGTATAATGAGAGTATTGAGTGCCTGAAGAAAGCCTATAGCATGAATGAGGATAATGTTGCTGTTGTGGTGGGGCTTGCGGATATTTATTTTGATGTGGGGGAGTATGATGAAGCATGTGAGTATTATTCTTTAGGGGTTGCGCTTAATGGGCGTGATAAGAGGCTCAGGTATAATTATGCGCTTGTGCTTGAGAGGGTGAATAGGAGTGATGATGCTATTGAGCAGTACCGCTCAGCAGTTGAGATTGATGAGGGTTATGTCATGGCCATGAATAATCTCGGGGTTCTTTTGCAGAAAAAGGGACTGCTTAATGAGTCGCGCGATGTGTTTGAGAGGGCGCTTGCGCGGGATTCGAATAATATTCTTGTTCTTTTGAATTATGCTAATGTCCTTTCTGAGATTGGGGCTAATAGTGAGGCTGAGGCGAGTTACCGGAGGGTTATTGAGATCGATGCTGAGTATAAGGAAGCGTATCGGAATTATGCGCAGTTTTTGTATAATAACGGGAGATATGCTGAGGCTAAGGATATGATGGATAAGGCTGGTTGATATGGATTTGTATGATATTACTGAGAAAGATGTCAGGAAGATTGCAGATTCTGGTGCGATATTGAGCAGGGGGAGGAAGTATTATAATGGAGATATGATTAAGTCGATGAGTGTGGCAGATGGCGTAATTGCTGCTAAAGTGCGGGGCAATTACGGGACATATAATGTTGAAATATCTATTGATGAGGATGATGATATCGAAGCGGATTGCGACTGCCCGTATGACGGGTGGGGATGCAAGCATATTGTGGCTGTGCTGTATAAGTGGATTCATGAAAGGAACAGGACGCAGAGAGCAATTCTTTCAGAGTATAGACCAAAAGGGAAAGAGAAAGGCAGAAGGTCAGGGATATATGCAATCACGTTGAATGAGATTTTTAATGATACTTCTAAGGAGTCGCTTGTGAAGGCTTTTGATCTTCTGAAAATGAAGAAAGTGAAGATAGTTTCTATGAAAGCTGCGCAGGTTACTGCGGAGGTGTATGATGCTAAAAAGGAAGTTGTTGTTTTAAGGTCACAGGAGGATTCGTACGGTTATCGTCCTGACAGGGAGTGTTCGTGCGGTGTGAGACATTATGGGCGGTTTTGTGCGCATATGGCGGCGGTGATGCTTTCTGTGTTTTTGAATAAGAATAAGGACCAGAAAGATGCGCTCTCTAAATATGAAAAGAAGATTCGCGTTGAGGTCAGGGATGAAAAGTATGCTTCGCTTGTCAATAGCCTGGATTTTATCCGGAGTGAGGATACAGGGGAGAAGGAGAAGTATGAGTTCATATTCTGTGTTGAGAAGATGAGTGAGAATATATTTATTTCACTTAATAAGGGGCTTATCCTTAAGAATGGAGGGATTGGAAAGCCGTCTAGTGCATCGCGGTCTATTCTTAAGAAATACTATAGTACGATGTCAAGGACGAAGAAGAAGGCTGTTGATTCACTGGTTTATGCGCAGGAGAGCAGTTGGGGCAGCAGTATGAATATGACTATCAAGAGGAGTTCTGAGAAGACGTCTGATACTGAGATACTGGGGCATTTGAGGCAGCTTTACAAGGAGAGTGCGGTGTGTTTTGCGAATTGCTCACTGCCGGATGCCAGAGCGGTTGTTGATATTCGCATTGAAGAGATTAAGGGGGATTCCAAAACTTATGTGCTGAAGATATCTGCTAATCTTGACGGGAAGATATTTGATCTCAGTGACCATAATGCTGCGATTGTGGGGAAGGACCCTTTGTGGGTGTATGCTTATGATGATGAGTTCAGGCACCCTGTGTTGTTTGAGGTGATGACGCGGGAGCCGGATATTGTTAAGGCGCTTGCGAGGCATTCTTTGACGGAAATTGGTCCGAAGCAGCTGAAGGATTTTGTTGAGAAGTATTACCTGAAACTGTCCTGTCTCGGGGAGATTGTTTTGCCTAAAGGGCATGATGTTGTTGAGAAGGTTGTTGAGCCTGCGGCGCGTATTTTTCTGAAGGATTATGGTGAGATGTTTTGTTTTGAGCTTAAGTTTCTTTATGGCAAGGATGAAGTGGATTATGGGAGCAATACGGATATTGTGTTTCGGGATGATGATGATAAGCTTGTGAAGATTAAGCGCAATAAGGATGAGGAGCGGAGGTTTTATTCTGTTTTGCTTGAGAATCATGCTGTTGAGAATGACGGGGTGCTTGTGCCGTCAATTGATCCGTATGCGTGGCTTGTTGATGTTTCCAGGAACCTGATTTCGCTTGGGTTTGAGATTTACGGGGCTGATAAGCTGTTTAATGTTAGGATAAGTCCAGACGATGCTAAGCTGAGGCTTGAGGTTTCGAGTGGTATTGACTGGTTTGACCTTAAGGGTGATGTGAGTTTCGGGGCTGATAAGGTTGGTTTTGATGAGCTTATGGGGGCTTTGAATAAGCATGAGAGGTTTGTGAAATTGAGTGACGGCAGGATGGGGGCTATTCCTAAAAAGTGGCTTAATAAACTGTCGGGGGTGACGGGGTTTCTTGGGCGCAGTGAGGATGGGGATACGGCAAGGGCGTCGGAGTCACAGATTGCGATTATAGAGGCGTTGATTGATATTGCTGATGCATCTAAGGTGGACCAGAAGTTTGGTGAGATCAGGGAGAAGTTCAGGGGTTTCAGGGAGATTAAGGAGGTTGAACTGCCGGGTAATATCAATGGTGAACTGCGGGATTACCAGAAGGCAGGGTATAACTGGCTGCATTTTTTAAAGGAGTTTTCGTTTGGGGGGTGTCTTGCTGATGAAATGGGGCTTGGGAAGACTTTGCAGGTGTTGAGTCTTTTGCTTTATGAGAAGGAGCATGGGATTAAGGCGCCGTCGCTGGTTGTTGTTCCGACTTCGCTTGTGTTTAACTGGGTGAATGAGGTTCGGAAGTTTACGCCGGATCTTAAGGTGCATGTCCATCACGGGCTTGGGAGGGCTAAAAAGATTGACAGGATTGTGGATACGAAGTGCGACCTGATTATTACTACTTACGGGACTCTTAGGAATGATCTTGAGATGTTTAAGAAGAAGAAGTATCATTATGTTGTGCTGGATGAGTCACAGCAGATTAAGAATCCGCTTTCCAAGATTGCGAAGAGCGTGTATAGCCTGAAGTCGAAGTACAGGCTTGTGCTTACGGGGACGCCGATTGAGAATAATTCTCTTGAGTTGTGGTCGCAGTTTGCGTTTCTTAATCCCGGATTGCTTGGGAATATGGATTATTTCAGGAGTTCGTTTTCTAAGTGTATTGATAAGGATAAGGATGAGGATAAGATGGCGGCGCTTAAGAATATGATCCATCCTTTTTTGCTGCTCCGTAAGAAGGAGACGGTTGCTAAGGATTTACCGGATAAGCAGGTTACGGTGGTTTATTGTGAGATGGATGATAGGCAGAGGAAGGTGTATGATTTCTGGAAGAATAAGTTTCGCGAGGAGATTATGGAGTCTATCCATGAGAAGGGGTTTAACCAGTCGAGGATGAAGATCTTGCAGGGGCTGATGAAGCTGCGCCAGATCTGTAATCACCCGCTTCTTGTTGATGAGAGTTATGCAGGGGATTCGGGGAAGTATAATGTTCTTATTAGCCAGATTGAGGAGGTGATTCGCGAGGGGCATAAGGTTCTGATTTTTTCGTCTTTTGTTAAGATGCTTAAGGTTTTCAGGAAGCATTTTGACGATGAGGGTGTGAGGTATTGTTATCTTGACGGGAGTACGAGGAAGAGGGAGGAGGTTGTTGATGCGTTCCAGGGGGATAATGAGATTCCTGTGTTTTTGATTAGCCTGAAGGCAGGGGGGCTTGGGCTGAATCTTACTGCGGCGGATTATGTGTTTATTGTGGACCCGTGGTGGAACCCGGCAGCGGAGATGCAGGCGATTGACAGGGCGCACAGAATCGGGCAGGATAAGCCGGTGTTTGTGTATAAGGCGATTACGAAGGATAGTGTTGAGGAGAGGATTCTTGAGCTGCAGCAGAGTAAGCTTGAGCTTGTGAAGAATGTGGTTACGATTGAGGAGGGAATTTTTAAGAAATTGGGCAGGGAGGATATTAAGAAGATGTTTGGGTGATTGTTATGAATAAAAGTGATTTGCCGTTGATTGTGATTGATGTGGGTTCTGAACGGATGGAGTTTCGTTTGATGTATAGCTTATGCAATAATCCGGAATGTAATTGTAATGGAGTTGATATTACGCTGGTAAATGGTGCGCATGATATTTCCTTTTTTATTGATTTTGAGACCGGGACATATAGGGATGGGGATTACAGCAAGGAAGAGCATGAGGTTATTGAAGCTTTTGTTGTGTTTATGAATTCTTGTGAAAATAAGTCTTATGATCTTGATTTTTTCAAGAGAAGGTATAATGAAGTGAAAAAGGACGGGCAGATCAGGGAAGATGTAATAAGGTCCTACAAACCGGGGGCAATGATGTTCTATCATAATATTTTTGTTGATGCGAATATTGCTGAGGTGAAGTCAGGAGATAAGGTGTATCTTTTGCGGGATCAATATTGTGTTACCCCGGGATGCGAATGTACGCAGATAGGGCTGGATTTTTTTGAGAA
>JAFCBW010000087.1 GCA_017610525.1 Candidatus Nanohalarchaeota archaeon
GATGTAGGGCATCCAGCCGACAGCATCTTCGCTGCTGTTTGAAAGTTCCACGAAGATTACAGCAGGTCCTGAAGTTACATTTTCTGGTATTGTAAGTGAAAGTTGTGCGAATCCGTTTTCATCTAATGTTTCTTCAGTGAAATTGTACTCGCTTTGTGTTTCATCTTCGTGGAACTTTCAAACAGCAGCGAAGATGCTGTCGGCTGGATGCCCTACATCGTAATATTACATGCTGCAGGCGGCGTAAATTACACCTTTGATGAAACAGGCAGCAACGATATGCTTATTGTAAACTCATCAGAGATGTTCGGCGTAAATATGCATGTAAGTAGCCCGTTAACACAGATGGACAGAATGGTCATGCACCTAAAGAAAACAGGCGATGCTGTCCCGATGAGCCAGATGATGGGCGGCGGACCGGAAAGCAATAAAGAAGACTGGTATGAATCGCCACTATACTTCAATGCCACAGGCGACCTGCATGTGAACATTCTCGCAAGACAGGAGCCGGGAACGTATTATGCGTTTATCCCGCTCCTTGAGAAAGGTGCAGGCATGATGTTCGGTCCGGGAAGCATGCTGGATTTGGCATTCATAAACTACAGGGTAATTTAAAGGAGGATGATGACAATGAATCATAAAATATTAATATGTTTGAGCTTTTTGATAGCTGTGCTGTTTATAGCAGGAGGTGCTTTTGCAATCACATGCACCTCAGACAGCACCAAGACCATAACCCTTGGCTCATCTGAACTGATTACAGTAAGCTGCAGCGGAATGAGTAGCGGAGACAATGTTGAGGTCACACACAGCGGATATAACCCCAACTGCCTGACATCATCAACAACTTCAAAAACATTGACTTACGCAGCTCCAAGCACAACCTTTAGCTTTGACGGCCTAAGCACAGCATGTCAGGGCAATGTTGCAGAAAGAACCATAGGCTGGTCTTTTGACGACGGAACAAATACATACTCATCATCCACAGTAGCAACCCTATCCCCTCTTGAAATTACTGCATCATTTGATTCCTCATCTGTGAGCAAGACAACATCAGAAAGTGCATTTTACGTTACACTGACAGTCTCAAACGCAGGCTCAACAGCAGTAAACAACGTGGAAGTGACAGAGACCACAAGCACAGGACTGCTCTCCTCAAAGACAATAACAAGCATTCCTGCACAGAGTTCACAGTCAGTCAGCTGGTCCCTAACCCCATCAGTTGTTGGCGCAGGTACATACTCCATAACTACAAGAGCAAAAGCGCCAACCACAGACGCTACAACAGACAGCATGACCCTGACTATAACCGCTGCCAGTACAGGAGATGATACACCTGGCGACACCAGCAGCCCAAGCAGTGGTCCCAGCGGTGCACCCGGACTACCCCCTGCAGCAGAAGAAGAAGACAACGTAACTACCCAAAAAGAAAAGAAGGACAAACCAGATCAGGAAAAAGTAACAGCCTCAAACAGGCCAAAACTCGTACCGGGAGTAGGATTGCGCAACAACGAGAAACTGCAGGCTGCCCTTGAGAAAGTGCTTGGCAGGAGAAATATGAACCAGAACGCAATCCAGAACATGTTAAGATTATCAGCATCCATTACAGCCAACATAGAGACACAGAGAAACCTTGAAGCAACAGACACATCATCCAAAGTCACGACAAGAATGAAGTACAATGGCAAAAATAAAGCAAAGAATTTTGTTATATACGAAAAAATACCAAAATCCTTCGCAGAATCTACAGATAATATCACAGTAAATACAAACGGACAAGTGGAGATTGTAGAAGAGGATCCGGAATATGCAATAATATTCTCCGAACTCAACCCGGACCAGACCATCGAAATATCATACACCGTAAACCAAAAAGTAGACGCCTCTGTAATCGACGCCATGACAAGCGAAGTATACGCTGAAAGCATAGAAGAGCCCCCTGTCGATGCAGAACCCACAACAACAGAACAGCCAGAAGACAAAAAAACGTCACCGCTATTGATACTGGCAATAGTATTGGCACTGGTTGCAGTAGCAGCATATATCTTTATCAAAAAAAGGCAAAAACAGAGCGCTCCAAAAAGATTTGTACCCGCACCCATAAGACAACCAGAGAATCCAAAAAGCCCCGGTAGAGAAACAGACACTGCAAAAGAGACAGGCAACACAACAAAGAATCCTCTGACTCCAAACAGCGAAACAGTCAATACAAAAGAAAAAGAGAGTCCATCATCTTAGAACCATACATGAGATATAAGACAACATTAGGTCACATTCGAGAGAACGCATATTCGAACAAAACAGATAAGTAACCCAGTGTTGTTGGATAACATCGATTTAGCATGCGCTGGAACAAACCGTAGACTAAGAAGAAATTCATGTATACCCTCAAGCAAAGCGCCAGTGACCATTTATCTACCAGAACAGACCAGTGACCTAAAACGCAGTTTTACGGTCGCTCTAATGATCAACCTTTTACAAGGTTGTGTTACGACTGTATAATACCATAACCAATCAGACGCCAACGGCCATTAATCTGCTTCGACAACGCCACTTTATCCCCTACATCAGCACAGACAGGTAGTTTCAACTTAAAAGAAGCAGTATTACCTGCAACAGTACATATCCCCACAGTCTTTGCTGTACCGACATTCATCATCAGCACATCATTCTCCAGTATCTGTTTGACCTGCTGGTCCTTTTCAAGACCAACAATCCTCTCTATCAGATGAACCTCTATCTTCAAATCATTCCTCACAGGAGGAAGCTTACCTACGTGGCCTACAACATTCCCTGAAAGACCATCTGATTTCGAAAGATACGGATCAAACAATGTACCAACAGCAAGAAGCCCGCCAGACGTCCCGACCTTTAATCGCTGTGATCCCTGGCTGATTGATGTTATTGTCGTCGTGACCGGCGTCCACTTATCATTTACTTTTATACCTGGGCGAAGTTCTATCTCATCACCCTCTTTCAACTTACCCTGCACCAGTGTCCCGCCAATTACACCCCCTACAAGACCTTTTATAGGCGAACTTGGCTTATTCACATCAAAAGACCTTGCCACATACATTTTAGGGTCGCATTTCTCGTCCTTTTTCGGGACAGCCATTATGTCAATAATCGCCTCTAAAAGCAGGTCAATATTTGCCCTGTGCTGTGCAGACACAGGAATTATCGGCGCATCCTCTGCAATAGACCCCTTAACAAATTCCTTTATCTGGTTATAATTTGCAAGCGCCTGCTTTTCATCCACAAGATCGACTTTGTTCTGCACTATAATGATATTTTTGATTTTAGCTATATTCAATACAGACAAGTGCTCAGTGGTCTGCGACTGCGGACACTTTTCATTAGCAGCGATTACAAGTATCGCCCCATCCATAAGAGACGCACCGCTAAGAACTGTCGCCATAAGAGTCTCATGCCCGGGAAGATCCACAATCGAGTACATCCTCTCATGTACTGTGTCACTTCCATCATTAATACACTTCTTAAGCGTCGTATAGCAAAGAGGCTCCTCGCATTTCGGGCACTTTCTGATATCCATATCAGCATATCCCAGACGTATAGAAATACCTCTTTTGAGCTCCTCTGAATGCTCGTCTGTAAACTTACCTGTAAGCATCTGCGTAAGTGTCGTTTTGCCATGATCCACATGACCCACTATGCCAAGATTCATCAGAGGAACAATCTGCTCCTTTTTCACTTTCTCCTGTTTTATCTTGCCCTTGGCTTCATCCTTGTTTTTACCCTTGTCCTCGTTTTTGACTTTGTCTGTTTTTTTTATAATATCACCATCTACAGGAGTTTCTATAATAATAAATGCACCTTAAGTATAGCTTAATTAAGAATAGAAAGTTTTATAAGTTATGCTGACATTCAAACCCTATTCATTTTTCCGGGCTTTGTTTCCATCTCCCCTCTGACGTTTAGTAATGATGGTCTGGTAATCCTGATGAATCAGAACCTTTCCAAAATACCTCCCGTATACTGTCCTGACATCGAAATCTATAAGAAACGCATAAGTCATCGCAGCAATAATTCCGGCAAAGAGCAGATTGATGCCCGGTTCATTTGAAATCAGGCCGACAAAGCATCCCGTAACCCATGAGATGATACCATCTATATTCCATTTACTGGCTCTGGGTTTCCTTGCAAGAGAATAATGCACCAATCCAATAGCGATTATTGGCGCATAAAGCGCACCCAGAACAGTAATCCATGTCGGAAAGTGATGGGTGATTCCAAGAAGAATCAGGATAATACCGACAATGCCTGTCACAAGTGTCCACCTTCTGCGGTTGTGCTCTGTCTTTTTGCCAATAACTGTAGACATGATAACACCGGGAGCAAAAATGGATGTTGCAGCAGAGGCAGATGCCAGGATAAGAAACCAATTAGCCATTACTGGAGATGTAAATGTTGACACTATCAGCGTAAGATCCCATGTGCGTATCGTTATAGTAAATATTATCCCCAGGAACCCCGCAAAGATCGCCGGGATGAAGAACCCAAAAAACGACGATAAAAAGACATGTTTGCGGCTTCCGAGATACCTCATATAATCAGGAGTGACTGTACAAAATGATATCACAGATGCTATGACAATACCGACTCCTGAAAAAAACAGGGACTCCTCTTCAGGATATACCACTGGAGCACTTAATGCATTATTTAGCCCCATCAGCGCCAAACCCATTGTTGCAACAGTCAGAAACCCTTTAACATAGCTCATTACCCGGATCCCTGCAATCGCAATAAAGATAGCAATTATGGCGTACACTACAACACCCATATTGGAAGATAGAAAAGACACATTGCTTAATGCTCTTCCCCCTATATCCGCAATAATCGCGAACCACCCGATTTGACCGACAGACAATAAAACAGAAAAGAAGTACTTTGAGCCATGGGTGCCAAACAGGTCTGATGCGATTTGCGAGGATGATGCATTTCGTTTTTGCCCCAAGCCGCCGTATTTGTAGAATATTCCAAGTAATATGATATTTCCAAGAATAAGTGCCATTACCGCATTTGTAAAATTCAGGCCGGACACCAGAAGCCCGCCAATCATAAAATACCATGCAGAAAACACTAGCCCTGCAAATATCGGTACAATTGTAATCCATGAATACTTTTCAACCATAGTAACACATCAAATCTACTCAGACGTAATTAATGATTGAAAGATTTAAACATTTGCCTCAGAGACAGATATCAAATCAGAAAACACAAGCATGAAAAAGCCAAAGAATATTTAAGAAGATTCTCTACATCTTAAACTCGTGCTCGCAATATGCGCATTTCAGAACTATCGGATCCTTTGAGATCACGCTGAATTCAGGGACAATGTATGTTTCATAGTTTGAAATACACACGGGGTTCTTGCATTTTAATATGCCTTTTATTTTGTCCG
>JAFCBW010000205.1 GCA_017610525.1 Candidatus Nanohalarchaeota archaeon
AAAACGACGCGGGAAATAAAAGAAAACAATGATAACAATGAATGGCGGTACCAACGGCCTGTTAGCTCCGGCAGCATTGAAAGATATCCTGATGTCGCTGTTGACCTGTGGAATACGGGCACGGTGATGCCGGTACGCAATGCACTGAAGGATTCCGGGCCTGTTCTTGGTCATAGGGGCAGTTCACGGCAATGATGGCGTTTATGATGGATGCAAAAAAGGATTTGCGCGTGGATATGGGAGAGAATTTCCCGTGTCTGGGACCCTATGAAAGGAAGGTATGAAGGCATCCACGGGGCTACCCCGGTGGGAATGTTCTATTGATGTATCGGAATTGAGGGCACGATACGGGGGTGTCCTGACCAGGCGGAGAGGGGGTGATGAGGGGTGTTTCAGAGACCGGAGTTTTGAGGAGATGTAGAGGGGATTTAGGTATATAGGGGGCGAAGGGTGGTTGATGAGGATGAGAAGTGTGTGAGGTATAGATGCACTGCTGGTGGGAAATTCCGGGGATGGAGGAGATGTAGAGGGGATTTAGGTATATAGGGGGCGAAGGGTGGTTGATGAGGATGAGAAGTGTGTGAGGTATAGATGCACTGCTGGTGGGAAATTCCGGGGATGAAGGTCTGTCTGTAGATTTTATTCATTAAGAAATTCTTTTATCCGTTCCCATAACGGTTCCAAGTTTTTTTCCTTGATTTCGCATTCCCAGATAACCATATATCCCCACCCCTTGGCAGTTAATGCAGCAAAGTTGTCTCCATCCCTGCGTACATTGCCTTCAATCTTCTGCCGCCAGAATTCGGTATTGGATTTTGGCCATTTGAAATATTTACAATTATGTTTGTGCCAAAAGCACCCATTTACAAAGATGACTTTTTTACGTCCTGCAAAAACTATATCCGGTTTTCCGGGCAGGTCATTCCGATGAAGCCTGTACTTTAATCCATTCCGCCAAAGCCACTTCCGTACTATCATTTCCGGCTTAGTATTTTTCCCTTTTATACGGGACATATTGAAACTGCGTTGATCTGGTGAATGGACATCCACTATTATTCCTCCACAAACTGATTTTATAACATCTGTAATATAATCAAATCAAAATCAAAATCTGTTTGACCTTATCGGGCGCAATCCATCACCAGACTTCCTGTAGTTTCTCAGCAATTTTCTGAGACATCAGAACAGGCACAGCATTTCCAATCTGTCGGTAAGCATGTGTACGTCCGGGTTTTTCTGATATGCCCTCAAAAAAATAGTCATCGGGGAAAGTCTGCAGGCGAGCAGCTTCACGGGGAGTGAGTGACCGGTTCTGATTAATATCCGGGTGAATATAATAATGACCGTCTTTGAATATATGTGCAACGACTGTGTGGGAATAAGCCATATCTTCAGCCACAACTTTGAAACGGTCACGGAAATGAGAATGATTCTTGTGTGTTTTCAGCCGTTCAGGCAAATCATAATAGTGCAGTCTTTTCCGATTTTCATTCCATTTTCTGACTGCAATCCTGTAGATTTCAAGGTCCTGATATGTATGTGGTCGTGACTGATGCAAAGTAACCGGCATATCATCATTGCGTATTCCGGCCGCATATAGATACCGACCGTTATATTCCTTAAGCCTGCAGGGAAGCAATGAACCACCGCCGGCCTGTAATTCCGGTAAATCCTGCAAAATTTCACTTACTTTCACATGTGGGTGCCATTTATCCGGTTCTGGATAGAAACCAGTCTCGTTTCCTCGTTTGCCGACCAGGATGATACGTTTTCTTTTCTGAAGAACCCCATAATCATTTGCTAAGAGAACTTTGTACTCAGTTTCATAACCAGCTTCCTGAAACAGTTCCTGCATACTTTCGAAATACAGGACATCGTCAGGAGATTTTGCGGACAGCAGGCCAATAACATTTTCAAAGACGAAATAAAGGGGTTTGTATTTTTTCAGGAATTCCGCATAGTAAATATAGAGATAATTCCTCATATCACCCTGCATTCGGTTTTTGTCCCGCGATCGTCCTACAACCGAGTATGCCTGGCATGGAGGGCCACCAACAATCAGATCAATAGATTGGCCTTCAAGTAAACCGTCAATGTGTTCAGGCAAAGATTCTTCTCCAATTTCCGCATTAATCACTGATGTAATAAGTGATTTCGGAACTATCGCATATAATTCTGATCTGCTGATTTTACCACTTAAATAGTCACAATAAACATCTGTAAGACCTTGACTTTTCAGCCAGTGATATGCCATACGGGTTTTCAGGGTATAGCATGCTGCCGAATCCACTTCCAC
>JAFCBW010000088.1 GCA_017610525.1 Candidatus Nanohalarchaeota archaeon
CAGATCTTCTCTCATAATTCTTATAGCCCGCACAATATCCGTTGATGTAATTATTCCGGCAAGCTTGCCGTTTTTCATAACAGGTAGTTGTTTAATCTTTCCAAGAGCCATAAGATTGCTTGCCTGCGAGATACTGTCATCAGCATTGACAGTGACTACATTCATAGTTACAATGTCTTTGACCTTTACTTTTGCAGGGTCTTTGTCTTTTGCAACGATTTTCTTCAATACATCTCTTTCAGTAATTATACCCTCAGGCACACCCTCTTCTACAACAATAAGACTGCTTATATTGTACTTATCCATCAGTTTTGCTGCAGAACTTACAGTCTGGTTCTTTTTAACTGTAATAACTTTCTTTGACATTCTCATCTCTACTTGATCCATAGAATCACCATCCAGAATAGTTATAGACATATATACTTAACCGATATTTATATATGTTAGTTTATAAAATATATAAACATATAACTAAAGACACAGGAAATTCATACACCTAAATATTTAGTTATCAGGGGTGAACAAAATTCCGGAAAAACATCTTACACAAATAGAACAGAACCAGAAATATATTGACGAACTTGTGGCACTTATGAAAGAATCAACAATTATCGACGGGTGCAGCCTTTGCAATGGCACTCACCCGCGTGATACTCCGGAAAATGCAATTCTCTGCAGGCACCACAGGAGTTATGTTCATGCAGGCTGCTGTTCAGAAAAATGCAGTTGGCACGGAGCGCCGTGCAAGCATGCGATTATCCCCCACTCCTGAATAACAGAAATCCTCTGCATCCCCTCAGGTTCAACAATAGGCAAATCACGATTACGTTCACCCGGAAATTGAATCATCCAAAAACAACATAAAATCAAGTCCCATCGCAGCAATACCTGCTTCACACGACCTTCAGGACATCATCGATCTGCTTCTTGTTTATCGGCTTTTTTAGGTAATCTGCCGCACCCAGTTCAAGGCACTCTTTCTTCGTCTCATCTTCATAAACAGACGTTTCCATAACAACAACAGTTTTAGGGTTCATCGCCTTGATTTTTTTAAGCGCCTCAATCCCGTTAAGCTTCGGCATCTTTATATCCAGAAAAACAACATCCGGAACTTCATCCTTAGCCTTGGCAACAGCCTCCTCGCCATCAACTGCTTCAGAAACATCATATTTGCCTGCATCGATATAGCTTTTAAGTGTTCCCCTCATCATAGTCGAGTCATCAACTATAAGCACCTTTTTCTTTTTAGAATCACCGGATGAAGCATTGCTCTCAGTCTCGCCGGCACCGCCATTTTTTGAATGCTGTCCACGGACTTTGTTTATATGCGCAATATCCTTTGACTCAATCACTTTTCCAAGATCGACAAGTATCAGCAGGCGCTTATCAAGTACGCCAACACCCTGTATATAATCAGCATTTATTTTCTGTGTGATGGTCGGGGGCGCAGGCTCAATTTTATCTCCTGTAATTCTCAACACATCATTGCAGCTGTCAACAACCATACCCATAGTATTTCCTTCAATCTCTGTTATGAGCACGCGCGTATTCTTGTCCTTTTCCTTTACTGCAAGTCCCAGCTTTTTTGCAAGGTCAATCACAACAATAATTTTCCCGCGCAAATTGATTACGCCAAGTATGTAGTCATCGGTCCCGGGTATTGCTGTAACATCCTCCATCTTGATTATTTCGCGCACATCATTAATATCCACACCAAATTCTTCTGCGCCAATCATGAACACAACCAACTGGCGCTCAAAAAACTGCTTTTCTGAATCCACCCGTGCATCATTTTGATTTTCTGTCATCATCTTCACCCGTCTCATCTTTATTTGACCCAACCAACTGAAATTGCTTTTCTTCCTGTAAACTTCATAATTTCTTTTGACCTGTTATACCTAATGGTTTGGACATTTTATTTTTTTTACTCTGTTTTTTTGGTGCTTTTTGTTGCTCTTTTTTGTCTTCACAGGACTTCAGGGCACTTTTCTTCTCCACACTTTTTATATGCCCGATATCTTTTTCATCCAAAACTTTTGAGAGGTCAAGCAGTATCAACAGGCGCTCGTCAATAACCCCGACACCGCCAATATAGTCGCTCTTGAACTTTTTAGTTATTATTTCCGGCGCAGGCTCGATTTTATCGCTTGTAATCCTTAAGACTTCGTTGCAGCTGTCCACTACCATACCCATTGTATTGCCTTCGATATCAACTATAAGTACGCGGGTATCCTTGTCTTTTTCCCTAGCTGTAACCCCTAGTTTCTTTGCAAGGTCAATCACGACCACAATTTTTCCGCGCAGGTTGATTACACCCAGTATATAATCTTCAGTCCCGGGCATTGCTGTGACATCTTCCATCCTGATTATTTCGCGCACATCATTGATTTCTATGCCGAATTCTTCTTTCTCTATTTTGAACACAACCAGCTGGCGCTCAGATAACTGCGTTTCTGTGTCCTGATTTGTTGTTTGCCCAGCCATATTAGTTACCTTCTTTTGTTGTGAATGTTCAGAATGTATTCACTATTCCTTTTTATCTGTTTTTTCCCCTGCATCTTCATCTTTTGATCCAGGGGATTTAGGCCCCTCCTTTTTTGCCCCGGTTTGATCCGGAACAGGAGGAAGCGGCCTGGTCTTCTGGGTTGTCTGGACATGTCTTTTAAACTCTTTCTCAAGCTTTTCTTCATGCTCTTTTTTTTGGTTCTTTTGAGAAACATCTCTTTTCACACCACCTGCATCAGTCACAGATGATGAATCATCCAGTTTAAAAGTGGATACGATCTGCTTTAGGTCTTCTGCACCCTTGGCAAGTTCCTGTGCAGCACCACTCACTTGTGTCATTGAGGCAGTTGTCTCCTCCATAGATGCTGAAACTTCTTCAGATGACGCAGCGCTCTCCTCAGCAATTGAGCTTACTTCAGTAGCTGAACCTGAAACTTTTTCAACACCTGCCTCAGACTGCTGTGCCGCAGCACTCAACTCCTGTGCCTGTCCGGCAATCTCTTTCACTATCTGCCCGATTTCTTCAAGAGATGTTACTGCTTCTGTGATTACAGATGAGCCGTTATCCACAGATTTCTTAGTCTCATCCATCTGTGCAACAGAGTTTTTGGTCTCATCCTGCACTGCTGTTATCAGATCAGCAATCTGTGTGGTTGCTTTTTGCGACTCTTCTGCAAGTTTTCTTACTTCATCCGCAACAACAGCGAAACCTCTTCCTGCCTCGCCTGCTCTTGCCGCCTCAATTGCTGCATTCAGCGCAAGGAGATTTGTCTGCTCTGAGATGTTATTGATTACATCTATAATCTTTCCTATCTCCTGGCTCTTTGAATCAAGGACTCCTACGTTAGTTGCAGTCTTGTCTGCCGTATCCGATATCTGCTTCATCGCATCTCCTGCTCTCCTGCCCGCGTCAAGACCCTTATCTGATGATTTTTGTGCATTTGATGCATTTTCCGCAGTCTTCTGCGAGTTGTCTGCCACAAGCTTTGTAGCCATGCCGACTTCTTCAATTGCTTTCTTAGTCTCCCCACTCAGTCTTGAAAGGTCCTGGCCTCCTTTCGCAACTTCCTGTATTGTGGCACTTACCTGCTCAGTTGACGCATTCACCTCTTGTGCTGATGCAGACAATTCCTCAGCAGAGGCTGCTGCAACATTTGCGTTTTTTGCAATCTGGCTTACTGTTATTCTTAACCCGTCAATCATCTTCTGGATAGCATCTGCTGCCACTTTAAGGTCCCCTCTTGCCTCGACATTTACGTCTTCCCTTAAATCGCCGTCTGCCACTTTTGCAGAAATGTCGACAATCGCTTTCATTGGTGTTGCAACATTCTCAAGCATGTTATTAACAGCTACGGCAGTCTGGCCAACTTCGTCTTTTCCTGAAACAGTCATTCTCTTGTCAAGCTCTACTGTATCTGCCAGATCAGCGGTTTCTTTTACCATCCTGTTGAGAGGTTTTGTAATAAGTCCTGCAATAAATAAGGCGATTATTACACTTAAAATGGCTGCACCAAGAGTAAACGCAATTATCATCATATTCGCCGACGCCTGCGCATCAAGCATCTCTTGCTTCTGGTCTGCGCGAAGTTCGTTTGCTACGTTCTCGAATTCCCTTGCAGCATCAACCATCGCTTCCTCATCATTTAGCTGGCCTTTGTAAAGTAAAACATACTCGTCAAATGCTTCTTTATAATCTTCTACAGCATCTTTTATGGCATCCATCTGGTCAAGGTTATTCTGCTGCTTCATCTTCGCTCTTGTAGCAACAACCTGGGAAAGCAGGTCTTCAACAATCCCGTCAAGTTCATCAACGTATTTATCATCGTTCCTCACCATGTAGTTCTTTTCTGCTCTCCTTGCCTGGTATATATATTTGATAATTCTGTTAGCATCATCTGCTTTTTCCACTCTCTCCAGAAGCTTATCATGCTCTATTTTTTCTGCAAACTCATTATCCATTTCTCCCTTTTGGTCTGCTCTCAGTGCATCGCACTCGTTCTCTGCCTTCCTTGCGGCTTCAACCATCATATTATTTTGCTCTTCCATATCCTGATGCTTTTCTTCATATTCTGCAATAGCATCCTCGTACTTTGTAAGTTCATCTGCAAGGTTCTCCATCATGGCGATATTATCTGCGCTTTTGAATTTTGCCTTTGTATCTGTAATTTGTGAATACGCCTCTTCAACAATTTTCTCCAGTTTCTGTATGGCATGCTCAGTATCACTCCCATGCAAATCATATCCTCTCAGCATGAAATTCTTTTCCTGCTGCCTTGCTTTCAACACATCTTTCACAAGCCTGTTTGCATCATCTGCCTTGTCAACCCTGTCAACGACAGTATGCATACTGCTATAGCCCACATAGCCGATAATAGCAGCAATAAGAACAACAACTGCAAATCCTGCAAGAATTTTTGTCTTTACTTTCACATCATTTAATTTCATCTGGAACCCCTCACAAATCATATATTTTATAGTGTCACTTCAAAGTGCACAGGTCAATTATATTAATATCAAGATGTAACTATTTATCAGGGTTTATATACTTAATGTATGAAACAATACCTATTTTACTGTCATAAACAACAGATAATGAATAAAATGGATACATTATTAAAACTCACAGGACATTAAACCAGCAAACCAAAGCGACAAACAATCTATCAAAAAAAAAAAAAAAATGAGTAGAAACGATATGAA
>JAFCBW010000089.1 GCA_017610525.1 Candidatus Nanohalarchaeota archaeon
CAGAAAATGATTGATGAATATAAGCAAAAAGGGAAACGGACTTGCCTGTTTGTGAGCGGGTCAAGCTTTTCTTTAATGAGAAAGATATTTGCAGATTATTCGCATCCTCTTTACGGGAGGAAGGATGTGCAGATTGACCTCCGGGAGTTTGAGTTTCCTGTTGTATGTGATATTTTAGAGGATATGGGGGTCACGGATGTAGAAGAGAAAATCAAATATTTTTCTGTGTTTGGCGGGGTTCCGAAATATTATGAAATTATTGAAAAACAGGAGGATAAGAATTTCGAGAGATGTATTGTGAACCTGTTTTTCGCGGGGAAAACATCTTTTCTTGCAGATGAAGGGAAGTCAGTTCTTGTTACTGAATTCGGGGGAGACTATAAGACGTATTTCTCTGTGCTTGAGGCTATTGCGCAGGGGAGGACAAGGCTAAATGAAATTGCAGGGATGTTTGAGAATAAGACAAATCTCACTACAAAATATGTTGATATGTTGAGAAAAGAATATAATCTTGTTATACGCCAGACCCCGATTCTTGATGACCCGAGAAAATCGCGAGCAGGTATTTACAGGTTGCGGAGCCATTTTCTTGATTTCTGGTTCTCGTTTGTGAAGAGGTATGAAGGGTTTTATGAACAGGGAAGAGTTGATGAGATAAAAGATGTGTTTATTGAGAATTATAATTCTTATGTATCTTATGTATTTGAGGATATAGCGAAGATGATGCTTGTAAAAAAGAAGCCATTTGATTTTGATAAGATCGGCAGGCAATGGGGCAGGGTGTTTAAGGGAGTTAAAGGGCAGAATAGTTATGAAATTGATATTGTCGCTGTGAATGAAAAGACTTGTGAGATTGGTTTTTTTGAGTGCAAGTGGAAGGACCTGAGCCGTAAACAGGCAGCCTGCGTGTTGGCTGAGTTGGAGCGAAAGAGTGCGTATGTTGACTGGCACAAGGGTAATCGGACGGAATATTTTGGGCTGTTTGCTAAAAAGATAGAGGGTAAGGATGATTTGAGAAAGGAGGGGTTTTTTGCCTTTGATTTGGAGGATGTGATGTGTTATGAAAACTGAGGAGTCTTTTTTGACTAATCTTACTAAGCTTTATGTGCTTGTGGCGCTGCATAAGTCGCCTAAGCACGGGTATGAGCTGATGAGTGATTTTTTGAAGATCACGGGGAAGAATCTTAGCGCAGGGCAGGTCTATCCGCTTCTGAATAGTATGCGCAAAAAAGGGCTTGTGGATGCCAGTTCTGCGTATGAGGGGCAGAGGGAGAGGAAGGCCTATAGGCTTACGGATGAAGGTGTGAAGTTCCGGGAGACTGTGCTTGGACAGCTTCGGGATCTGCTTGCTTATGGCGGGGTTTGCCTAAAGTGAGGAGATATAAGGCCAAGTATAGACAATCCCAGTTCCTTTTTAAGTTGTTCATGGGATGTCAATTTGCCTGTCTTTTTTTCAATTCTATATTCCTGCAGGGCATGGTAGTCGTCTTCTGCCATGATGCTGTCCTGATCAGCCACGTGTTTTTTTGTAATTGTCATGAATATCACGTATTTTTTAGAAGCAAGATATGATGTGCTGCCGCAGATTTCAGTCTGCTTTTGGGCGCCATACCCTTGTCACTTTTTCTTTTCTTTTGTGGTCTTCTATTGTTTTTTTTATGCTTTTGGGGAGGATCTCTTCGAGCCTGCTTGCATGATTGATTAAACTGTTCAGGTCTTTTGTGAGGCTGTTGCTCAGGTTGTTGTAGAGGCCGGGGTCTGAGTAGATGAGGCCTTTTTCGAGGCGGTGGTATGCTGTGGTTCCTTTGGGGGCAAGGACGATGTAGCCTCGTTTCTCTTTGAGGAGTTCTGAGTAGGTGTTCATTCCAAGGTATACTTTTTTTATGTCTGCGAAGTATACGCCGCCTTTTTTCTGGCTGGGGTCGAGGATCACGAGTTCGTCCCCTCTTACGGAGAAGCAGACGGAGTAGTGGGCTTTTTTGGCTTCGGGGAAGAGGTAGCTTTTTTTGTAGTCTATGATGATGAGTGCCTTGTTGTCGAGCCAGGTCTTTAGCTCGAGCTTCAGGTCGTTTATCTTGTCTATGCTTATCCATGCGCCTTTTACTTTGTTTTCTGTGATTCTTTCGACTGTGTTTATAATGTCTCTGGGGCGGGTCCCGCCGGGGACGATTGTGTTGTCTAGCCTTTTTTGGGGAGGCACTATTGTTTTTGCCATCCTGCCCAGCTCTTCCTGTGTGATGTCGTAGCCGAATATCTTCAGGACGATGGATGCTGATGCAGGACCGCAGTAGCTTGGGTTCTGTGCAAGGAAGTGGTTCTTTATCTTTTCGAGGGTTGCCAGGTCGTATATTATCTCTTTGTATTGGAGCTGTTCATTGTATAGTTTTTTGTATGGGACAAATACGCTGAATCCGTGTCTTGATTTGAGGATGAGGCCTTCTGTCTTTAGTGCCTCGATCGTGCATGTATCTTCTTTTATCCTGACCTGCTCTCCTACTCTCAGGAAGTTCATGTTTTTGAGGTAGAGGCCTGCGAAGCAGTTTTCTATGAATGGCTTGAGGCCTATCAACAGGAGGATGAGGGTGAATATCAATATGGGGTATATGATGCTTTTGAAGAAGAGGACGGTCGATGATATGTCTATGCCCAGGGATGTTAGGGCAAGGAGTGAGAATACCAGGTATAGGGTGTATCTTATGGCGAGGAGGAGGTTTGAGAGGGCTTGTTCGTGTTCGTATTCTTTGATTATGCTTTTGATGCCGCTTGTTGCGATGAACTGGCCTATGAAGTAGAATATGACTTTTACGGCGAGTATTATCAGTACGCTGAGGAGTATGATTGACAAAAGGTATGGGATGTATGCGTAAATCTCAAAGATTGTTGTTTCTTTTATGTTGATCTTGAGGAAGCTGAGGGCGATTATGATCGAGAGGATGCTTATCGCAAGGCCGTAGATGCGGGCCAGCTGCACTCTTTCGAGGTTTGCCTTGTATTTTTTTCGCCAGAGGGAGGTTATGAGTTTTTCACCGAGCTTGGATGCTGTGAAGCCGGCTATGAGGATGATGAAGCAGAATGCTATCTTGTAGGTGGTCTGGTCGAGCATAAGATTTGTTGCAGGCTGAAGTTTAAATAGGTTGTAAGATTGCTATTATAAATGTTTTTGCAGGGCAAAATACACGGCGCAGCATCCAATACCTATATATAAATCCGTAAATCAAAGAATTATTATGGAGATAAGTAAACTTCTAAGCCAGAAAGAATCGCGGACTCTTGAATTTAGGGAGAGCCTCCGCATGAAAGAAGAATCGGCGGGGTTGTTTCTGCGTTTTCTAATGCATCCGGCGGGACTGTTCTTATAGGTGTTACTGATGCAGGGGCAGTGAAGGGGTTGGATGCCGGAAAGAAGACAACTACGGATCTTGCGGAGTATATAAAGAAAAATACAGACCCGAATATCTTCCCAGATATAAGAGTGCATGATGTTCGTGATATGAAGATTATTTCTGTTATGGTGAAGGAGTCACATGATAAGCCGGTTTTTTTCAGGAGCCGCGCATATAAAAGAGTCGGCGATACGAGCCAGAAAATCAATTCATCGGAAATGAGGACACTTGCAAAGGAATCCGCACCGAAAGTATACTGGGACGGGCAGGTATGCGAGGGTGCAACACTTGCAGATATTGACAAAGAGACTCTGGATAAATTCAGGAAGCAATACGAAAATGTAAACAAATCAGCAATAAAGAGTTCAGACAAAGACTTGCTTAAGGTACTGGGTTGCATAAAAGATGTCAATGGAACAATAAAGATAACAAATGCGGGTATTCTTTTGTTCGGGAAAGAGCCAAAGAAGTTCTTTTTAATGGATTATGTGACTGTGGCAAGATACCCGGGAAAGGACAAGGCTCAGACATATCTTGATATCAAGGACTTTTATGGGAACCTCTTTGATATTATTGATTCTGTGAATGAATACATGACACAGCATATCCAGGAAGTCTCGCAGGTGATTGAAGGCCAGATCCAAAGAAGGGCAATACCGCAATATCCATACTATGCAATCAGGGAAATAATAACCAATGCGGTTGCGCATAGGGACTATAGCAATATCGGCTCAAGAATCATCATAAGGATGTTCAAAGACAGGATAGAGTTTAACTCCCCGGGTCCCCTGCCTGCCAACGTCACTCCAGAAAACATAGTATCTGAGCAGTATTCAAGAAATCCTGTGATTGCTGATGTTTTCAATAAGATACTGCTCATAGAGAAGCTGGGTGAAGGGTGGGATAAGATAATCTGTGCAGTCAAAGAGGATCCCTATATGTCCAAAATGCCTGAAATCATGGACACAGGGAATACTGTGATTGTCACATTATTCGCAAGCGACCTTGAGGAATTTGCGCGCATAGGAGAAAGTTCGGTGAAAAGTTCGGTGAAAATAATTGACCTGATCAGGCAAAACCCGCAAATATCAATTCCCGAAATTGCAGATGCACTGCATCTGACTACGAGAGCAGTTGAAAAGAACATTGCAAAGCTAAAGCAAAGGTGCATCTTAAAGAGAGTCGGTCCTGCTAAGGGAGGGCACTGGGAAGTTTGAGGCTTTGCCGGAATCCGGTAAAATCGCGCATGTTCCATAACATTCAATACCTAAATATAAAAAATCATAGGATGTGGGTGTATATTGGGGTGCTGTTGCACAAGTCATGACATAATGATCTACAGATGTCGTTTAGCGATTTTCAGCCATATTGCTAAAAACAGCAACAGTCCAGATAATTCCCAATGGTTATACAACAGCATCGTATATTGGGAATCCTAAGCTTTTTCATTGAAGGGGCATGCGCGAGATACAATAAAAAATCATAGGATGTGGGGGATGATTGGAGAATCCTAAGCTTTTTCATTGAAGGGGCATGCGCGAGATACAATAAAAAATAAAAGATACAATAAAAAATAAAAGATACAATAAAAAATAAAATAGAAAGAAAAGTGTTGGTTCAGTAGATTTCGTCGTCGTCCGGCTCTAATTTGTCTTCGTCGTCTTTGTTGTCTGTTTCATTGTCGTAGTCGAATACTTCATCAAAGCTGAATTTTGCGCCGCAGGGGCATTTTTCCGGAGGTGCTTCTTCTTCAACTGTGTTTCCGCATTCGGAGCATCTGAATACTGGCATGATTTATCACCTTTTA
>JAFCBW010000090.1 GCA_017610525.1 Candidatus Nanohalarchaeota archaeon
AACTCAATAAAAATCTTTTTTCCAATAGCAGTTCTTTGGCTAAGAGCTACTAATTCAAACAACAACAGTCTAAGAGGTTTATGTTCCAGAAGAGAAAGTATCGATTCCTGAACACTCTTGCGTTTTAATAACTTTGAAATATCTTTCTGAAAATCAAAATCTTTATCAATAATTGACTGCGCAGCAATCTTCCCGGAAACTATCGCAGAATAAATACCCTCACCATTATATCCAAAAGCAAGACCCGCAGCATCGCCAACGAGGTAGATATTACCAAATTTAAACCCACGATAATCATAATTGATAGTCATTGCCTGAAACTCAGCACCTTTTAAGTCAATATTCCTTTCTTCACACCACAAATCCAACCTCTTGCGCAACATAGGAATACTTATCGCTCCTAGTGTTGCACCAGTTCCGACTGAAAAAGAATTCCTGTGTGGAAATATCCATGCAAATCGACATCCAAATCGCTTACTATCAAAACAAATTTCAATATTATCCACATGTTGATTTATGATATATTGAATTGTAATACCGATTTTATTTGTGGGTAAATCCAGATATCCTCTCACTTTAGACATACTTCCATCTGCACCTATAAGGTAATTATATCTTATTTTTTTACCACAACAAACAACATGATTCTTTCCAACAGAGCTTACTGCGCTACTTACTCTGATAGTTGCGCCGCAATCTTCAACCCTTTTTTTCATATAAACACCAAGAGCCGCCCGGTCGATAGTGTACACTCTGTTTTTGTCATACTTTGCAAGGACGCTCTGATGAGGTGTACTCATACGAGAGGAGTTAAAACTGCGCTCAAAAAGATTCTCAGGAATTCCAAGTTCTTTGCATTTTACAGAGACTCCTCCAGCGCAAACCTTCGGCCCACAACATCATTCTTCTCAAGAACCAGTACATCCTTCCCTGCGCGAGCAAGAACCTCAGCAGCGCGAAGCCCCGCGGGACCTGCCCCCACAATCACAACATCATGCTTTTCCATAGCATATCTTGACAATCAATATTTATATTTCAGACCCCCAGTTCATAGTATGCAGCGCTATTTCCTCTCAAAAAAAGTCACAAAGAAAATCAACAGCATGTTTCCGTCTGCCGATATATCCAAAAGTACTAAAGTAGAATACGTAAAAGACGAAGACCTTGAAGTCATATTTATGGACAATACACTATCGTTTTTCTATATTGACAAGAAACTTTTCCCTGCCCTCAAATTCATCCACGGGAAAGAAAATGACTTCAAAAAAATCACAGTAGACATGGGCGCAGTAAAATTCGTCTGCTCCGGCGCCGACATCATGCGCCCCGGCATAACCAGTATAGGCGAAAACATCTTAAAAGACGACACAGTAATAATAATCGACGAAAAAAACAAAAAAGCCCTCGCAGTAGGCACAGCACTAGACACATCAGAAAACATGGCCAGCACAAAGCAGGGAAAAACAGTAAAAAACATCCACTGGGTAGGCGACAAGATTTGGAATTATAGCATTGATTAAGACACAGAGGTAATACCATGCCAGAAAAAACCGCAAAAAAACAAAACAAGATCATCGAAAACATATCCAAAAAAACAATCGGGAAAAGCGCAGACACAATCGCAGACTACATAGACATCGTATCGCAGATGATAACAGAACACCTCAACCAGAGATACAATATAGAAAGAAAAGTCGAAGACATAAAAAGCGCAACAATCCAGACACTATTCCTCTTCAAAAGAGAATTCGTAAAGACAATACTTGAAACCCTCCTCCTCACAACAGGCATACTCGCACTGATAGCCGGAACAGTCCTGCTGATGTCAAGATACATTCCACTGGACATTCTACTCGTCGGCTATGGATTCATTGTAAGCATTGCAGTCCTGATGAAAATGAAGCTCAAGATGTAATCAGCTCCTTATGGAGCATATTCAAAAGAACATCTGTCCGGTCATTTGCCTTTATGCCAAAATATATCGCCGCACTCTGCCTGTCATGTGATATAAACTCAATCTCAAGATTCACATCTGCAAGACACTTTGCTATTTTGCTCAAAACAATTGGATTATTCTCAACCTCCTCACCGACAATCGCAATCGTATGCACCCTCTGCTGCCTTACCTCCCCAAACCCGGAAAGCTCATCCGCAATCTTCACACTGCCAGATGTCGTACACCCAATAATAGGATTGCCAGACACAACAACATCAATATCACTCTCAATATTTGCAAACACCTTAGCAAGAAATCCCTCACTCCCAATCATTGAAGGATTGCGTATAGACATATGAGTCTGCTCAACCATAGTGATGCACTTCACACCATTATTCTTCGCAACAGGCACAATCCTCGTACCCTTATGCTCCGGTCGAAACGTATTTTTAATGACAACAGGGATGCTCGAACCCTTAAGAGGCTCAAGAATTTTTGGATAGATTATCTTCGCTCCGTGCCCCGCCATCTCCTCTGCTTCAGAATAAGATATCTCATCAACCGTTCTCGCACCCTTCACAACCCGCGGATCAGCAGAAAGTATGCCGTCCCTGTCACTGTATATAATAACCTCCTCTGCGCCTATTGCCTCACCAATCAGAGTCGCAGTCTGGTCAGACCCCCCGCGGCTCATGCAAGCCATCTTCCCCTTCTCATTTGCAATAAAACCCTCGGTTATCACAACCTTTCCTGTTTTCATCTTCCTCTTTATCAACCCCGATGAACCTATTATCTTCTGGAAATACGGGTTCCCATTAATAAAATGCACAACATCACAGGCATCCACGTAAGAAACATCAATCTCCTTATCCTTAAGCAGGTAATACACAATCTGCACAGACATCCTCTCACCGAAACACTCAAGAGGGCAGACCGGAACCTTAATACACTCCTCAATTTCACCGATGATGTGCTCAATCGCGCATTTGGCATCTTCCCTGCATTTCCTGCCACTGATGCACTCATCAATAATGTTCAGGTGGCGCTTCCTCAATCCATGAAGAATCTTCTTATCACCTGATATCTTCAAACCTATAAGCGCATCAGTAACCTTCCCATATTTCGAAGTCACTCCAAGCGCAGAAAAAACAACACACAGCCGATCATCCTTATGACTCTTTATAATTTTGACTACATTACTAAGCGCACCCTTGCCCGCAACAGAAGTGCCTCCAAACTTGATAACAAGCGTCTTTTTACCCATATAATCACTTTTCAAGTGTAGTAAGTATCAAAACAGTCTCCTTCTGGCCAATCATTTTTATGAGTGATGTCAGCTTCGGGCCATGCTCCTTATTCAAAAGAGCAAGATAAGCGGCCCTGTAAAACTGCCTCGGCGCAATACCCGATTCATTCACAACTTCCTTAATCAGCTCCATGCACTCATTCTCCGTATATTCCCTTTTCTTAAGCAGCTTATCTCTAAACAACAAGAGAGCAGAAACCGCAGCATCGGAAAGATCACCCTTCATCTTCCCAGAAACCGACTTACTCACAATAAACTTATAATCATCGGGCGCAAACTCATCCACCCATCTCTTAGCATAAGCCAGGCGCTCAACAATATACTTCTTCTCACCCGCAGATATAGAAACAGGCACATGCCCTGTACGTACAAGCGCATCCATCGCAGGCCCCGCATCCCCTGTAATCTGCACAAGCGCTGCTGCGTAGGTAAATGGAATCTGTATTGGCATGGTCTTTTTGATAGGGTCCACATGCGAGAGCTCATATACCCGCTTCTCATGCTGCGCTTCTTTTTCATTTGCGATGCGTTCCTTGTCGTAGTATATGCGCTCAGTCCTGTCATAAGATTCATAGAGCAGTATAATCTTGTTAGTTCCGACCGGATCGAAGTCAATTACTGCATGTGGGCGCGTTTTTACAAGAAGATACCTAAGAAGAGTTGCAGGCGCATAGTCAGTCATGCCAACAAAGCTCACACCCATGCCTTTCGACGTACTCATCTTCTTTCCGCCAATAGTAAAAAACTCATACGCTTTGCCAATATCCTTCCGGCTCGACGGAAACGGCGGCGGAAAATCAAACACCTCATCACTGATAGCAATAGCCACACTCCTCGACCCACCGTAAGTAAAATGATCCTTTCCCGCAGTCTCAACCGAAACACCAATAGTCGGCCATTTTGCTGCCCACTCAACTTTCCACGGGAACTTGCCCAGACCATCATAAGGGCTGACCTCACCCTCATAACCGCAGCCCTTAGCCCAATCAACAAGATTTGCTTCGCACCGGTACTTCACAACCTCGCGCGCAGAATCCCACTCATAAGCATAAGTAGTCCCGATTTTACCACATTTTTCGCATATCGGGTTAAATGGGAGTCTTTTTGTCCCGATTGACCCCTTGCGCGAAAACCTGCTGTAGATTTCCTGGATCTTATCTGCATTATCAAGCGCAATCTTGATAGTCCTGTTAAACAACCCTTTATCATAAGCATGCCCTGTACTCTGTATCTCTGCCTCAATCCCATATTCTTCGAATTTTTGGGTGCACTCAGAAAAATAATAATCAGCAAAACTCTCATATCCTTTGACTGGCGATGGGATATTTCGAAACGGCACTCCCAGATACTTCTTATAACTTGCAGGAAGATCCTTATTCATCTTGTCAAACGGGTCAATATCATCAGAAGACAATATGAACTTTGCGCGCATCCCCTTATCGCGCATAGCCTTCGCAATACAGTCATGTATGACCCAGCCCCTGCCTGCGCCGATGTGAATCCTACCCGACGGCGTCTTCTCATCATAGACAATATAACCCTTTTGCTTCACTACCTTCTTCAGGATTGGGTCTTCTTGCGCGCGCTTGCGCACAGTTTCTGCAATATTGTCTGCCCAATGGATGTCCCTTTTTGGATTGGTTTTTTGCTGTGTCATCTTATCGCCATTTCGCGTTTTAATGTTATAGTTAACGTCGTTACTAAATAGTCAAACTTAGCCAAAGACCAAGAGACATTAATCTATCCGGGTGAATCTCCGATTCACTGGATCCTAAAAATCGTAGATTTTTAAGGATATGGTGAAGACATTAGTTCCAAAAGTTATGTCTTCACCTATAGATTGTCTTTTCAAACTTTATTAAATTACATGTTCAGGCGCCTGCCAGCATCACGAAAACACCCAAAAACATTTAAAATC